>NZ_PPQF01000055.1 GCF_002901865.1 Staphylococcus agnetis | reverse complement strand
GAATCGACAAGTACTTCAATCTCAGAATCAGAAAGTGCTTCAACATCTGTAAGTGAATCTGAGTCAACAAGTACATCAGTATCAGAGTCAGAAAGTACTTCAACATCTGTAAGTGCATCAGAATCAACAAGTACATCAGTGTCTGAATCAGAAAGCACATCAACGTCATTGAGTGCATCTGAGTCAACAAGCACGTCTGTATCAGAATCAGAAAGTGCTTCAACATCTGTAAGTGCATCTGAATCGACAAGTACGTCAGTATCTGAGTCTGAGAGCACATCAACATCAGTAAGCGAGTCTGAGTCAACAAGTACATCGATCTCTGAGTCAGAAAGCACATCAACATCAGTAAGTGCGTCAGAATCAGAAAGTACATCAACTTCAGTAAGTGCATCTGAATCGACAAGTACGTCAGTATCTGAGTCTGAGAGCACGTCAACGTCAGAAAGTGCGTCAGAATCAACAAGTACATCAGTGTCAGAATCAGAAAGTGCTTCAACATCTGTAAGTGCATCTGAATCGACAAGTACGTCAGTATCTGAGTCTGAGAGCACATCAACGTCAGTAAGTGAGTCTGAATCAGAAAGTACGTCAACATCAGTAAGCGCATCTGAATCAACAAGTACGTCAGTATCTGAATCATTAAGTACATCACTAAGTACTTCAGAATCAATCTCAACAAGTGTAAGTACGTCAGCTTCAACAAGTCTGTCAAACTCTATGAGTGATTCATTAGTAACTTCTGAGTCAACAAGTATGTCACTCACAACATCAGAATCTCAAACGCCACAATTAGATAGTACTGCTATCAACAATGATGTTAATAAAGTGACTTCTAACGACAACAAAGTGACTAAGACTGATGCTTTACCTGATACTGGTCAAGCAACTCAAAATGGTGGATTAATTGGAGCAGTTGCTGCAATGCTTGCAGGGTTAGGTTTACTCAAAAGATCAAAAAAAGATCAAAAGAAAGTAAGAAAATCTAATAAATAATAAGTAAACAACATGGGTTAAAGAGGCTAGGCACAAGTACAATGGATATGATTCATTGCCAAAGACAAGTGCTTCTAGCCTCTTTGGCAACATGTTATAAAAGAGGGTTAATGTGAAGAATAATTTGTTTTTTCGTATTTTAGGTCAATACGAATATAAGATTTTACATAAACGTATCATATATACATTGTTCATTTTATTAATATACATATTTGGAAATCATGTTTCCTTAGTCAGTCAAGACCATATCAATGCTCAACAAGGTTCATTTTATAGGCTGGCTGTCTCAAATATGGGTGGGGACATTCATACACTCCATATCTTTTCTCTTGGTCTCGGACCTTGGTTAACAGCCATGATTTTTCTAATGTTATTACGTTATCGCAATATAGAGAAATCTATGCGCCAAACGCGTAAAGAAAAGCATTATCAAGAAAAATTGTTAACGTTAGCTTTATGCGTGGTTCAAGGGTATTTTGTGATTCATCAGTCTGTGATTAAAGATCATATTAAAGACGTTAATTTATTTCTTATACTATTAGTGATTGTGACAGGTGCAATGATGCTTGTTTGGTTAGCGGATCAAAATGTTAGGTACTGTATTGCGGGGCCTATGCCAATTGTACTTCTAAGTATCGTACGTTCTATTTTTAATCAAAGGCTGCCTGAACTTCATGTCCATCATGTCATTTTAATTACTATTGTCACATTAATCGTTATTGCTTTAATTATTTTACTTTTGATTGAATTGGTTGAATATCGTTTAACGTATCAAGATATTATGCATGTTACGCATACACGTACCAAGTCTTACCTTGCTTGGAAACTTAATCCAGCTGGGAGTATTTCCATCATGATTAGCTTATCGGTATTCATTCTTTTAAACAGTCTCATTAATCTTATTGTTGCTTCAGTTACAGGTAAATCCTCAGATGTGCGTTTTTTGAGTTTTGATAATGTGGAAGGTATTACGATTTATATCTTCATGCAAATTATTCTAGGGTATTTATTGTCACGGTTACTGATTAATACGAAACAAAAGGCAAAAGATTTTCTTAAAAATGGTAATTACTTTGAAGGTGTTAATCCTGGAGTGGAAACAGATGTTTTTCTCAATCATAAAGCACGTATTGTATGTTGGATGGGTTCTATCATTGTTGGCATTATTATAGGTATTCCATTGTATTGCACGTTATTTGTCCCTCAACTTTCACAACAAATTTACTTTGCGATTCAATTAATTATTCTTGTGTACATTAGTATCAATATTGCTGAAACCATTCGAACATATTTGTATTTTGATAAATATCAACAATTTTTGACTAAATATTGGTAAGGAGAGTTTTATGAAACGTTTTATACCGGCTTGGTATAGCCAAAATCAATGGTGGGAGAGTCAGGCACACCCTTTTTATCGTAAACGTGCGATTACAGAATTTGACGATATGATTAGTTTAATGTCGATGCATTATAAAAATAACGTTCAATTTGAAATCATTGTTATGAATTATAATCCGGGTTTACGCACATTTTTACATCGCCATGATTTATTCGAAGCTACTTATTGGTCTGTATTTGATGAGATTCAAGGTTTTAATCATCAAACATCGCAATCTGTAGATTATCGTGAACTCAAATGGCCAACCGGTACGGAATTTATTTACACACCTTATCTTATTCAAGCAATTATGAATGACCATTGCTATTCAAATATATATTTTAGTCAAGATGGGTATTTGATTTGGATTGAAGATTATGAAGACAAAGTATTGTGTCGGCGTTATGTGTTTGATGATCGTGGTTATTTATCTAGCATGATTTATTACGATTGCGAAGGTAAACCGGATTTCATCCGATATATGACGTGCGATGGTGACTGGATCTTAGAGGAAAAAGTTAAAAATGGCACGGTTGACGTTCATAAGAAATACTACCATCGTTTCAAATATCATCAATACTCATCAATGGTTACAGTGATTCAAGAATATCTACATGATTATTGCGCAACGTCTACTAATAAAGACGATATTATTTTTGTTGCCTCGGATGTCCGACATAATGCCCTCATCGCACAAAGTTTTAATCACCATCGTTTATGTTATTCCGTTTTCAAACAGCGTAATCAAGATCTAAATGAAGAGGCATTAGCTTCTATGGAAATAGGACAAAATTGGCTTGTAGATACGCTTGAAAATGAGCAAAAACTGAACGCATATAAAACAAAGCAACGCTTGGCGAATCGTTTAATGCGCATTACGCCTTTTGATGCACAGACGATGTCCAATATTAGTAGTCAATTACATGAAACATATATCGGATTATGGATTGACGGGTTAAGTGAAGCCAAATTAAAGACATTGATGTCGCAATGCGTTCAATATATGAAAAATCACGAATCGATGCGTATCGTATTAATGTCAAAAATGGAGCGTCATCACATCTCGCAATGGCTATTGAATGAAATCAATGTCATTAATGACCAATTTAATGGTAAGTCAGATGTTTCAGAGGAGATTGCTGAATTGATGAAAGAGGATGAAACCATTGATTATGTTGAACTCAAAATCGTTCCTTTTGAAATTGATATTGTGGAAGCTATTTCTACATTGCGTATCATGGTTGATTTATCAGAGGAACCGGATTTGTTTCTACAAATATGTTGTTTAGGTGCAGGACTTCCTCAAATCAACCAAAGGCAAACCGATTATGTACAACATGGTGCGAATGGCCTTGTCATTACTACGGACGAAGCATTGATTGGCGCATTAGATTACTTTTTGGCGCATCTAAAACATTGGAATTATTCATATGCGCATGCGCAAAAACTTTCTAAAACCTATGCATCTGGAAAAATTATAGAACAATTAGACCAATTGATTGAAGGTGAGTATAGTGGCGCGTAAGTTCAGAGTTTTACAAATTGGTAGGAACGATTACGGTCCACATTTCACAGATAGTAAATATACAGATTGGGATTACTTGAATCCTGATGTTTTTGAAAATTTTAGTGATTATATACATGCCGTGAAGACAACAATAGAGGTTCACGGAAAGTTTGATTTTATTTTTGTTCAAACACCTTTTTCGGAAGGTTTAATGGAAACGCTCGAAATCGTCAGTCAACCGTATTCGACTTATGTAGATCATCAGTATTGGGATGATAATTTTGAGCATCATGATTTAGTGCAAAATCGCATGATACGTCCACTTAATTATGATTCGCCGAATGATTTATATGAAATTTTAAAGTCTGTAACATTTCCAGGGCAATATGGGGATAAAGTTTCTCCAAAATATTGTGTCGTGAATCCGGCGTTTAAAGGAGAGGCACTTTACTTAGGGAATAAGGCTTTGGCACTTTCAGGTGATTTCGGCAATGATATGACGCCTATTTTATCTTGGCAGAAACATTTGTTTTATGACGAAGGTAAAGTCATTCAAATCTGGCCAGAATTTACTGTGACAGGAAATGTAGAAGTAGAATTTAAATTCCGCTTGATTACGAAAGGGACGTCAGATACTGTCGTTGAGGAATTCGTTCGTCAACATCATGAATTACATGTACCTCTAGAAATCCCAAGACGTACACATGATGCGTATATCATTATAAGTGCACGTGCTAAAGGTCAAGGTACGTTTCATATGGGGGCTGTTCATAAACGATGGTCGCGATTAGACATGGGGCAATTTATATTAGGCGGTAAACGTTTTACGGATAACAATCACGATGAATTTATTTACTACTTTAACCCTGGAGATATGAAACCGCCGCTCAATGTATATTTTAGTGGTTATCGTCCGGCAGAAGGGTTTGAAGGTTATTTTATGATGAATCGTTTTAAAGCGCCTTTTATCTTAATTGGAGACCCACGTATTGAAGGGGGCGCATTTTATCTAGGCTCGGATACGTATGAGGAGGCGATTAAAAATGTGATACAAGAAGGACTTGATCACCTTGGTTTTAAACAAAATGAATTAATACTATCGGGATTATCAATGGGTTCTTTTGGTGCTTTGTATTACGGCGCGCAATTAAATCCTGCAGGCATCGTCGTAGGGAAACCGTTAATCAATGTCGGAACTGTAGCACATAATATGCCGTTACAGCGTCCAGAAGATTTCGGGACAGCACTAGATGTCCTTTTGAAGAACGAAGGTGGATTAGAACCATCTGATATTGACCATCTTAACCATAAGTTTTGGGATAAAATTGAAAACGCAGATTTTTCTAAAACAACGTTTGCGATTGCGTATATGGAACAAGATGATTACGACATGCATGCGTTTGAGATGTTGTTGCCAGTAATGACAAGACAACATGCGCGTGTCATGAGTCGTGGCGTGCCAGGTAGACATAATGATGATTCGCCTACTATTACAAGTTGGTTCGTTAATTTTTACAATATTATTTTGGAAAGTCGATTTGGGAGAGTGACGTCACGTGCAAAATCATAATTACACCATTCGGTGGACGCAAATCATTCCTAATACATTTATGTATGGCTCACGTCTTCATTTCAACCATCATGAGACAATATTCAAAAATCGCCTGATGCCATCTGGAATTGTCATTCACGAGTGGAAAATGATGACGAACTACGCTGAAGAAAAAACGATACCGACGTTACCGATTTTAAAAAGAGGTGCAACCTATCATTTTTCTTTTGATTATGATGTGGAGCCAAGTACAGGCATTTATTTTAAAATCATTTTTAAACGTCGTAACGGTAGCATTTTCGATACGCGTATCATTCAACAACGCGATGTAGTGATTACCTATCCATATGAAGCTTTTTCATATGAACTTCAAATGATTAATGCTGCCTCGACGTCTGTTTGTTTTCGAAGTATTAAAATCCAACATCAGGATGAGAATACGGATTCAAAAGTGCTTCGCATGACGGACATCATCAATGAAATTCCATCGTTACCTGTATTGAATATTCTATTTGCGGAAACACAGCCCTTATCATCCGATGCGATACGTGAATTTGAAAATGTCATCAAAGTTGAACATTGGCAACACTATGATACTGAAACTTTGCGCGACAAGTTGATGCACCTTAAAAATAAAGGGGCGTTACACTTTATTGGATATCATGAACAATCAAGCGCCATCGCCTATCGCATGGCCACAATGTTTAATGGGACTGCTTTTGTCACACATCATTTGAATACTGTGGATGATGTTGAACGAGACCAAGCGGCACCTATTATATGCTATACACACGAGGAACATGATTTACATGCGCATACAGTTATTGTGCAAGAGATGCTGAACCCGAGTCGGTACTTAAATCATATCGATTTAGATGTATTAAATGGAGGACGTCAAAATGGATACTAAAATTTCTCAACTCATTAACAATATGCGACTTAGACGCCTTCATAAAATATTAAAAAAGGTTAATCAGTATCGCGAGACGTTTTCAAAATTGCCTGATGCGGCTTTACAAGCAAAAACACAAGAATTCAAGCAGGCCATTGAAAAAGGTGTATCTTTAACGGAGTTATTACCTGAAGCATACGCGGTGTTACGTGAGGCAAGTCAACGTGTATTGGGCATGTTTCCAAAAGATGTTCAAGTGCTTGGCGGTATTGTGCTTCATGAAGGTAATATTGCGGAAATGCAGACTGGTGAAGGAAAAACGCTTACCGCAACATTGCCGTTATATTTAAATGCGTTAACTGGTAAAGGGGCTTATCTCATTACGACAAATGATTACTTAGCGCGTCGTGATTATGAAGAAATGAAACCATTATTTGAATGGTTAGGTCTTACGATTGCGTTAGGTTTTGTGGACATTCCTGATTATGAGTATGCCCCGGGTGAAAAACAACGTATTTATAGCCATGACATTATTTATACAACCAATGGGCGTCTCGGGTTTGACTATTTAATTGACAACTTAGCTGATAGTAAAGAAGGGAAATTTTTGCCCGACTTAAACTTTGGCATTATTGATGAAGCCGATTCAATTATTTTAGATTCCGCACAAACACCACTCGTGATTTCAGGGGCACCACGTGTACAATCTAATTTATTTCATATTGTTAAAGCGTTTGTAGAGACGTTACGTGAAGATGAACACTTTGAAATGAAAAAAACTAAAAAAGAAATATGGTTAACGAATGCAGGGATTTCAGCAGCGAATGCATACTTTGGTGTGACAAATATTTTTGATCAACCTTATTTTGATCTCGTGCGAAATATTAATTTAGCGTTACGTGCGCGTCACTTGTTTGAATCTAACTTAGATTATTTTGTTTATGATGGTGAAGTGGTACTCATAGATCGTATTACGGGACGGATGTTGCCAGGGACAAAGTTACAAGCAGGCCTTCATCAAGCAATTGAGTCAAAGGAAAATGTGGAATTATCACGTGACATGAGTGTAATGGCAACCATTACATTTCAAAACTTATTTCGTCAATTTGATGCATTTTCTGGTATGTCAGCGACCAGTAAGTTAGGTGAAAAAGAATTTTTCGATTTATATTCGAAAATCGTTGTTCAAATTCCTACAGATAAACCAATTGAACGTATAGACTATGAAGATCGTGTTTTCAAAAATGCGGATGATAAAAATGCGGCAATATTAGCGCGCATTCAAACGTTACATCAAAAAAAGCGACCTGTACTACTGATTACGCGAACAGCGGAAGTAGCCGAGTATTTTTCTATGGCGCTCTTCGAATTAAATATTCCAAATAACTTATTAATCGCACAAAATGTTGCGAAAGAAGCACAAATGATTTCCGAAGCAGGTCAACTGGGTGCCGTGACAGTTGCGACAAGTATGGCTGGGCGCGGAACAGACATAAAATTAGAAGAAGGTGTCAAAGAACTTGGTGGCCTTGCCGTAATCATTAGTGAACATATGGAAAATAGTCGTGTAGACCGTCAATTACGTGGTCGTTCGGGGCGTCAAGGTGATCCTGGTACGTCACAAATTTATATTTCCTTAGAAGACTACCTCGTTGAACGCTGGGGTAAAGGGAATATGGTCAACAATGAGAAGTTGAATCAAGTGGATGGCGCTACGTTAGAAAAAAGTCGCCTATTTCAAAAACGTGTTCAAAAGATTGTAGCACGCGCACAACGTGTATCAGAAGAACACGGAGTGATTCAACGTGAAATGGCGAATGAATATGAAAAAAGTATAAGTATTCAACGTGAACTTATTTATAAAGAGCGTGACCGTGTCCTCGAATTATGGGATATGGGGGAGCTAGATTTATCAAAAGTGGCAAAAGATGTGTTTCAACAAGCGTATCGTCAACGTCAATTACATTCTAAAAAAAACATTACGGATTATATTTATAAAAACATCAGTTTTCAATTTGCAGAAGATTTAACGGGGCTTGCGTTGCATCAAGAACAAGCAGTGGTTGCCTTTTTAGTAGAACGTTTTGAACTGTCGCTTCGTGCACAAAAAAATGCTTTAAATGATGATTATTTTTATACACGCTTCGTACAAAAAGCGATTTTGAAAGCAATAGATAGCAATTGGATTCACCAAGTGGATCACTTACAACAATTGAAGAGTAGTGTTCAAAACCGTCAAAACGGGCAACGTAACGCGATTTTTGAATATCATAGAGTAGCATTAGAATCCTTTGAAGCGATGAGTGAAGATATTAAAAAACATATTATTCAAAACCTTTGTCAAAGTGTGACAACTTTTGATAAAGAAGGAAAACTTGTCGTACATTTTCCAAATTAAAGAGGTGGACGTATCGTGACATTATACAATATCAATTTTGGTATCGGTTGGGCGAGTAGTGGTGTGGAATATGCACAAATGTACCGTGCCAAATTATTGAGGGGCTTGAATTATCCTCAAAAATACGTATTTTTAGATTTTATTAATGCAGAAAATATTCAAACATTAACGGAAAATATTGGTTTTAAAGATGATGAAGTGATTTGGATTTATCAATATTTTACGGATATCCCTATCGCACCCTCAAGTTATACCGTAGAGCAACTTAAAGCAGAGGTCTATGAACCGATTGTACGTGAAGAAACGGATGGGAAAATTCATCGCTTATTTCTCAATGATAATCAAACGTTTATCACGTGTTATTTAAAGAATCCGGATGAAGATATCGTCGACCGTGCGGAATTTGTCATTGACGGTAAATTGGTACGTAAAGATTTTTACAGTTATGTCCGCATCTTCTCTGAATATTATGCACCGCATGACAATATGGCTAAAATTTATATGCGTCAATTTTATAATGAAGACGGCTCGATTGCATATAACGAATATATTGACGGTCAAACGAATGTCTATCGTTTTAAAAATAAGGTACTGTACAGTCGCCAAGCATTTATCGCCTACTTTATGGAATCTTTGAATTTATCTTCTGAAGACATTGTCTTTTTAGATCGTGCAAGTGAGGTGGGCCAGGCACTTGTACAACATAAAGGACAAAGTAAAATGGGGGTTGTCGTACATGCAGAACACTTTAGTCAACATGCGACAGACGACCAACATGTATTATGGAATAATTATTATGAGTATCAATTTATGCAAGCAAATGAAATTGACTTTTATATTACCGCTACACAGTTACAAAACGATATTTTGACAGCGCAATTTGAAAAATACCATCAACAATCGCCAAAAGTGTATACCATTCCAGTGGGAAGTATTCATGAACTTAAAAAGCCTAAAAGAAAACGTCAACCGTTTACGATGATAAGTGCATCACGTCTAGCTAATGAAAAACATATTGATTGGCTCGTACGTGCTGCGATACTTGCTAAAAAGGAGGTACCCGCGCTCCAATTTGATATTTATGGTGAAGGCGGTGCAAAAGGACAACTTGCGACACTAATTCGTGAGAACCACGCAGAAGATTATATACATTTAAAAGGACACGTCCATTTAGAGGATGTTTACCAACGTTATAAATTATTTGTCTCCGCATCGACGAGCGAAGGCTTTGGTCTAACATTGTTAGAAGCTGTAGGGTCTGGTTTAGGAATGATTGGATTTGATGTAAATTATGGCAACCCAACGTTTATTCGTGATGGTAAAAATGGCTATTTATTACCAGTAAATGCGAAAGAAGAATCCTCAGAAACTATCGTAAAACGGTATGCAGCGTCTATCGTTAAATTCTTTAATGACGGCCCTAAAGCAGAACATAAAGTATCTTATAATGTTGCGCGACCATTCCTTACTTCAGAGATTCAGCTTAAATGGAAACAATGTTTAGAAGAGGTGGCTCATGATTAATTTATTTGAACGTTTTGACCTTAACGCACGCACATTATATGATACATTACGCCTTTCTGATCACTACGCGACAACGATTGTTATGGAAGATGATGGGTTTTTGCCTGAACATGTTGTGACGCCTTATCAATTTTTCTCAAACTATCGAGTTCCGAAAGATGCCAAACCTCGTTATTTCAATGAAGTGGACGTACCGCGATTTTGGGAAATTGAAGGGAATAATGATGTCGCATGGGTTAAAGATATGGGTATTAAACGTGCCAAAATTAATTATCGTCCTAATTTGAAACCACGTATTGTCAGTCATGTAGATTGGTATGATGGTGAAGGACGTTTACAGTTTGTAGACCATTATACGCAACATGGTGTGCATTTCGCACAATCTGTATATGACACAACTGGTAAATTGATTATGCGTAAATATATGGATCAACAAGGACGAGAAGTGATCTATGAAAATTTTGTCGTCCAATCAATCATTTTATATTGGGAAGGGCAATCTTATCACTTCAACAATAAAGTGAAGTTTATGTTGTTTTTCATCCGTGCATTAAATATCGATTTATCACAATTTGTCATTAATTCTTTAGGTACACCATTTGCGGTACTCTATGAATTAGATACACCGGGTCATGATATTTTATTTTGGCAAGAACAATGCCAAGGACATGTCCCAGGAAATATGACGCTCATGTTGCGCGGGGATCTTATGCGTCAATTTGACGTTGTCGTCCCTGATGTGCATGAATATGAGATTTTAACCCAACATATGTCTGTTTCAGAACGTCAACATGTTCATCAAGCAGGATATATTTATGATTATGAAAAGACCAATGGTTATTCAATGAATATCTTAGTAATGACAAATTCTGATCAAATTCACCACTTGGCATCCATTGTTGAAGCTTGTCCGTTTGCGACATTTCATATCGGAGCCGTTACAGAAATGTCGTCAAATTTAATGGCATTTGATGCCTATGCGAACGTGAAACTTTATCCGACGATTGAACGTGAAACAGTGAACAAACTTTATCAAACATGTGATGTCTATTTAGATATTAATGAAGGTGGCGAAATTATTAATGCGGTGCGCATGGCGTTTGATCATGATATGTTAATCTTTGCTTATCAAGATGTTGCGCATAACTTAAGTGTGACAGCCCCTGAAAACCGTTTTACCAAAACAGATGGGGCATTCAATTTAAAAACGGCGCTGAAAGATATTCAGCAGAAAAAACGCTTCTTTAAAGTACGTCACAATTATCAAAAACAGCATGTGCATGAGATAGACGTAAAAGCATTTAAAACGTTAATGTCTCAATTTAGTCGTTAAAGTGTATGTTATGGCTAAGTATTAACCCTCAAAATGTGTTGATATCTCACATTTTGAGGGTTTTTATGATTTGAAGTAGATAAATAAGTGGTACTGTATGACGGACAGATTACAAAACGTAGTGTTTTTGTAATCCATTATTAAATGATTGTTATAAAGTGTCGGACTTCAGAATGAAATGTTGTAATAAAGTGTGTAACCATCGAAACGTATTCAAAAACGTGTTACATTAAAGCATACTTAATTCTATTGAAGAGGAATGGCACTATGAAAACAGTTAAAGTATACCAATACGATGCGTTTACAACCGAACCCTCTAAGGGGAATCCTGCTGGTGTTGTACTTAACGGTGATATGTTGACTACAGATGAAATGCAAGCGATTGCTTATGAAGCGGGTTTCAATGAAACAGCATTTTTAATGGCCTCAACACACGCCGATTTTCAAATTCGCTTTTTCACACCGCAAAAAGAGGTGGATGTGTGTGGTCATGCAACGATCGCTACCGTTGTTGCCGCCAAATCAAAGCAACTCATTCCAAATGGACAAACCGACATACAAGTGGAAACGAAAGCAGGACGATTGAATATCACTTTAGAACATAAAGCGGGGCATTGGTCTGTAACGATGGTACAAAATCCACCGCAATTTAAAGCGTTTGAAGGATCTATCCCACAACTATCACAAGTGCTCGGTATCCATGAGCGAGAAATTGACGAACATTTACCCATCATGTATGGCAACACAGGTGTATGGACATTGTTAGTACCTGTGAAGTCATTAGAAGTTTGTCGGAAAATGAAACCGCACAATCAAAAATTTGCTGAAATATTAACCGAAGAGCCAGGTGCCTCTGTCCATCCATTTTGTATTGAAACATATCATGACACGTGTGCTATGCATGGTAGAAACTTTTCGGCTTCTGATGCCGGCACTGTTGAGGATGCTGTAACTGGTACTGCGTCAGGTGTCATGGGGGCGTACTATGCACGGTTTATTGATCCCAATCATCCAACCTATAGACTCAGTATCGAACAAGGTCAAGAAATGGGAAAAGATGGTCACGTAGATGTACATGTTTATCGTAAAGCGAATCAATTCAAAGTTGAAATGACAGGACAAGCAGTTGAATCTCGTCAATTTACAGTCGTGTTATAACAAAACATACCCTCGGACGTAGGAAGTACCTACGCGCGAGGGTATTTGTGTGTCAGTTTAACCTACATATTCGAAAATGGCTGCTGCACCCATGCCGACGCCAATACACATTGTCACCATGCCGTAACGGGCATCCTGACGTTTTTTCATTTCTGATAGTAGACGTCCTGTTAACATAGCGCCTGTTGCTCCTAGAGGGTGACCGAGTGCGATAGCCCCGCCATTTACATTCGTTTTAGACGCACCTAAACCGACTTCGTTCATAGATGCGATGGTTTGTGCGGCGAAGGCTTCATTGAGTTCAACTAAATCGATATCTTCAATCGTTAAATGGGCACGTTTTAACACTTCAGGTATCGCATACGCAGGTCCAATCCCCATCAATTTAGGGTCGACACCTACAGCTTCATATGCGACAAATTTTGCGATTGGCGTCACGCCGAGCGCTTTGACTTTTTCACCTGACATCACAACGACAAACCCTGTGCCATCAGATAAAGGTGCGGAAGTCGCAGCTGTTACGGTGCCATCCGCTTTAAATACAGTTGGTAATGTTGCCAATGTATCGAGATTTGTATCGGGACGAATAAATTCATCTTGATTAAATGGTGTTGTTTCTACTTTAGGGCCTGATTCCGTATACGTTACCGTTTTAACAGGGATTGAGACGATTTCATCTTCAAATTTACCGGCGTCTTGAGCTTTTGCAGCACGTTGATGACTTTCGACAGCGTAAGCATCTTGTGCTTCGCGAGAGACGTTATATTTTAAAGCAACATTCTCTGCGGTAAGACCCATTGGGTAAGAAACGCCGACGTCTTCTTGTTGTAGTGTTGGATTGTTTATCGGTTCATTTCCTCCCATAGGGACAGCGCTCATTAGTTCAACGCCACCAGCGACGATAATATCTCCCTGATTGGCAAGAATTTGATTTGCAGCTAATGCAATCGTTTGAAGACCTGAAGAACAATAACGATTTACAGTTTGACCGGGTACATGATTAGGTAGTCCAGCACGTAACGCAATCGTTCGTGCAATATTTTGCCCTTGGAGCCCTTCTGGAAAGGCATTCCCAACGATAACATCATCTATCATATCGGGTTGAAATGCACCATCTACGCGATCCAAAACACCTTTAAGGACCGCTGCGGCAACATCATCGGGTCTTTCATGGAATAAGGCACCGTTTTTCGCTTTTGCAGCTGCTGAACGCCCATAAGCGACAATATAAGCTTCTCTCATATCAATTTCATCCTTTCGTGTGTTAGTTACGTAATGGTTTACCAGTTTTCAACATATGACAAATACGCGCATACGTCTTTTCAGTTTTTAATAATGTGAGGAAGTGATGTTTTTCAAGTTTTTGTAAGTAACGTTGATTCACATACGTATTTCTTGGTAAATCTCCACCTGCAAGCACGGTTGCAATACGTAAGGCAATATCATAGTCGTGTTCGCTAATGAAATGACCTTCTTTTTGTGCGTCTAATTGACCTTCCGCAAGTGCGATAAAATCAGAACCTAGCGCAAGATATTGATGTTTTGGTGCAGGGATATAGTTGGTATCTGCTTCGTATTGCGCACGTCGCAATGCGATTTCTACGCGTTTTGCTGTATTGAATATAATGGTATCTGTATCTCGTAAAAAGCCATAGCGTCTTGCTTCAAACGCATTCGTTGATACTTTCGCAAAACCGATAGTCATCAGTACGTTCGTCATACTGTGGTGGTGGTCATTTTTCATGTGAGCTGTGTGTAAAATACGATTCGCCATTTCAGCAAGTCCACCAGCACTTGGTAATAAACCAACACCAGCTTCAACTAAGCCAATATACGTCTCGCTTGCTGCAACGACGAATGGGGAATAAAGCACAAGTTCACAACCGCCACCCAGTGCACGTCCATGAACCGCAGTGACAATCGGTTTCGTACTATATTTTAGGCGATTGAAACTACGATGGAGCTTTTCAACGGCACCACTTACCATATCATCAACAACACCATCTTCATGGGCTTGTTTCATTTGATAAAGATTTGCGCCCACGCTAAAGTTGGTACCTTCTGCATATATCACCATGCTGCTATAGGCTTTTGTTTCAAGTAAATCGATGGCCTCAACCAAATCATCTGTAAAATGGTCTGTAATAACGTTATTTTTACTTTGAAGTTTGAGCAACAATTGGTTACGATTGGCTACTGCCAATTTAGAATCATCACGGTCCCAAACGACATCTGTAATCCATTCAGAAACAGGTGTGACACGCTCGATGGATTCACCTGCTTCATAAAAGCTGTTTTGGACAGATTGAAGCCATTCTGGTAAATCACCTAATTCATCTTCCATACGCTGTTTAACACGCTCAAAGCCCATTAAGTCCCATAATTGGAATGGACCGAGCTTCCAGTTGAATCCCCAAACCAGTGCGCGATCGACATCTTTAAAATCTTTCGCAGCATAAGGTACATTACGCGCAGCATAGTAAAAAGTGTTACGTAACGTTTCCCATAAGAATAGGCCTGCATCATCATTAGCGTTAAAGATGACGTCTAAGTTATGCGCTAAATCTTTGTTAAATTGTGCTAATAAAGGAATTTGAGGCTTTTCAACAGGTACATAATCTTGGGAGTCTGGATCGAAAACGAGACGTGATTTTGTGGCTTTATCTTTTTTGTAAAAGCCTTGTTTCGTTTTTCTACCAAGTGCACCTTTATTAAATAATGTTGAAACTAACGCCACATCTTTGAAAAATGGTTGTTCTTCAGGAACCTGTTGTAGCCCTTTAATGACAGAAACGGCGATGTCCAATCCGACCAAGTCGGTCAAGGCGTATGTGCCTGTTTTAGGGCGGCCAATGGCCTGACCAGTTAAGGCATCTACATCAGTAATTGAAAAGCCCTGTTGTTCAGCACGATACATAATGTCATTCATCGATTGTGTTCCGATGCGATTTGCGACAAAACCGGGGACGTCATTCGCGATGACAACACCTTTTCCTAAGACATCTTGCGCAAATGTTTGAACTTTTTCGATATAAGTAGCGTCAGTAAGACGGTTAGGAATCACTTCAACCAATTTCATAATACGTGGGGGATTGAAGAAGTGAAGTCCAAAAAAGCGCGCTTTATCCGTTTCTTCAAACACCTGTGCAATGGCTTCAATTGGAATGCCTGAAGTATTTGTCGCAAACAATGCTTCTTTAGGTGCGACGCGTGCAACGTTTTGCCAAACAGTATGTTTAACTTCTAAATCTTCTTTAACGGCTTCAATATATAAGTCGGCATCTGAATCTGCCAAGTCATCGTTAAAATTTCCATATGTTAAATTCGATGCGTATTGTAAATCAAATAAAAGCGGACGTTTTTTATCAGTAATCATGTCATAAGCTTTTTTCGAAATTTTATTTGGATCTTGTTCATCAATGACAATGTCGAGTAATTGTACTTTAAGGCCAGCATTGACGAAGAGGGCAGCGAGTTGTGCGCCCATTGTGCCAGCACCTAGGACGGTAATCTTATTGATTGTCATAATCATTCCTCCTTAACAATTGCGATATTAAATAAATGCTGATGTACCTGTTAATGCGCGACCTATTACAAGTGCATTGATTTCATGTGTGCCTTCGTACGTATAAACGGCTTCAGCATCGGAAAAGAAACGGGCGATATCATAATCACCTGCAAGTATGCCATTACCACCACAAACCCCGCGTCCCATTGCGACAGATTCGCGTAAACGTAAGGCATTCATCATCTTGGCCGTAGATGTAGCAACCTCATCATATTCACCATTTGCTTGTTTACGTGCGAGTGCTGCACACATCGCCATGGCGTGCGCTAAATTTCCTTGAATCATAGAGAGTTTCTCTTGTACGAGTTGATATTGACTAATTGACTTACCAAATTGCTTACGTTGTTTAACATAGTCTAACGTTGCGCGTAACGTTCCAGCCAATGCCCCTGTAGCCATGTATGCCACACCGGCACGTGTCGAATATAAAATTTTAGCAATATCTTTAAATGACGTAATATTTTGCAAGCGATCAGCTTCTTTTACTTGAACTTGATTTAATTTAATATGCGCGTTCGGGACGATACGTAAGGCGATTTTATCTTGAAGGACATCAATCTCAACGCCCTCTTGATCAGGGGTAACGACAAAACAATGGGGTTTCCCAGTCTCTTTGTTCACCGCAAATACTGGGATGACATCTGAAACATGTGCACCACCAATCCATTTTTTCTCACCATTGAGTATCCATACGTCTCCTTTTTGTTCTGCTGTTGTAGCAAGACCACCAGCGACATCTGAACCGTGGTCAGGTTCTGTTAAGGCAAAACAAGTACGCAGTTCATGTGATTGAAGTTTTGGCACATATTTGGCAACTTGTTCTTTTGAACCGCCGAACAAAAAGGTATTGTGTCCTAAACCTTGATGGACACCGAGTAATGTGGCTAAAGAGACGTCAAAACGCGCCAATGTGTAAGCCATAAAAAACTGGAATAATTGACTCGGTGTTTGCGCCCCGTCACGATCTTTATATAATAGGGGATTTGTAAAATAATTGAGGTTACCAATGTCTTGAAAAAAGTCTTCAGGTACAGTTGCATCTACCCAATGGCGATTAATATCTTTGCGGTATTTGTCTTCTAATAACGCATGAAGTTGTTGTAGAAGTTCGAGTTCACCATCTGTTAAATCTTTCGCAATGCTTAAAATATCTTCAGGATACAGTGCTTTTAATCGTTCTTCTCGATTTGTCATAATAATTGCCTCCCTTTGTTGTAAACGCTTACATTTATCTTTAAAAATTTTTGATTTTGTTACTCAAGCGCTTGTGCTTTTTTGTTCATCATATCGCGAATTGCGCGTTTATCCGGTTTTTGCGTAGAGTTAAGGGGCATATAAGTGACAGGCTGATACATGCGAGGTACTTTATAGCCCGCAAGTTTTTCACGCATAAATGTATCAAGCTTACGCTCATAATCTGGGTCATTCTCCCTTAAGATGACTGCAGCCGCAATAGATTCACCATATTTCGGATGATCATATCCAACCACTACACAGCGATCCACGAGCGGATGTTCAGCGAGTGCGGTTTCGACTTCAGAAGGTAAGACGTTTTCACCACCTGTAATGATGAGTTCTTTTTTGCGATCGATGATAAAAATATCGCCATCTTCATCTTTTTTGGCTAAATCACCTGTTAATAGGTAAGGGCCATGGAAAATTTTGGCGGTTTCTTCAGGTTTTTTCCAATAACCAGGTGTCACATTTTTAGCTTTAATCGCAAGTTCTCCGATTTCTCCGACACCGACTTCATTTTTGTCATCATCAAGGATGATACTTTCAACAAACATGACAGATTTTCCGATACTCATTGGTTTTTTTAGAGCATTTTCAGGCGTGTTCACCATAACGAGTGGCGCCTCAGTTAAACCGTATCCATTAATGATATTGACACCATATTGTTTAAAAGCAGCTTGGATACTTGGCAAAGGTTGTGACCCACCTTGAATGACATATTTCATTTTTCTAAAGTTTTCAGGATTAAAGTTAGGTTGCTTAATGGTTGCATAATACATCGTTGGAATCATAATGATAAAACTTGGTTCATATTGTGCAATTAAGTCATTCAATGCTTCGCCATTAAAGTAGCGTTGTAAAACAAGTGTGCCACCAGCCATTAATGTTGGTAATACCGTATCGTTAAATCCTAAAACGTGAAACATTGGTGTAGAAATAATGGTTGTATAGTCGGAGTTAAATTTATAAGTTAATTCTATATTGGTGCCATTATTTACAAATGAGTCATACGAAAACATCACGCCTTTAGGTTCACCCGTCGTACCACTTGTATATATTAAAGCGGCCAAATCATTTGCCTCTACTTTAGTCGCTTTAAATGGTTGATGGTGTTCTGGGTTTACGATTGTTGCGTATTCAGGACTATCAATGTCCATATGCAAAAGCTTTTCATCAACATCGGTTAATGAACTTAAATGTTTTTCCGCATAAAATAATATTTTGAGTTCGGAATCTTTAACAACTGCTGCAATTTCTTTAGGATTGAGTCGCCAATTAATAGGTAAAAATACCGCGCCCATTTTAAAACAAGCAAATAATAAATCTAAAAGTGCCACATCATTGGGTGCAAATACACCGACGACATCACCTTTTTGTATTCCTTTGTCAGTGAGATAATGTGCCATATGATCTGCGCGGATATTGAGTTGCTGGTACGTCCACTGTGTCCCCTTTAATGGATCGATGACAGCTGGCTTCTCAATATCAAAATCAGAGCGCGTTTTAATCCAATCGAAATTCATCACGTATAACCCCCTTTAGTTGATGATTGGGAAGGGATGAGGGCTTACCACAATCATCGTAATAGAAATAACTTTCTACGTCGTGTGTGATTGGTTACAAAGTGTTTGAGACAAGTTCCCCCATACCTCTTGATAAATACTTGTATCAATAGTAATTAATGGCTCCGCGATCTTTGGGGTAAAATCCATATGTTGTAAAATATCTCGCTGTAAATCTAGTCCTGGTGCAATTTCAGTTAAAGTTAATCCTTCGTCTCGCAATTCAAATACTGCGCGATCTGTTACAAAATGAACTTCTTGACCTAGTGTTTTTGCGTACTCAGCGTTAAAATCAATATGATCGACGTTAGATACAAATTTGTGCATCGGTGACGTGTCATGTGCATGGAGCTGACCATTTTCGATTTTTAGTTGACCACCGGCAACAAAAGCGCCACAAAATACCAAACGCTTCACAGATTGACTAATATCAATAAAGCCACCGCATCCATTCATCCGGTTTCCAAAAAAGGACACATTCACGTTACCTTGCGCATCCACTTCCGCAAAACTCATATAGGCAACGGATACGCCGCCGTTATAGATAAAATCCCATGTCTCATCATGCCGCATACGTGCCTCGGTGTTGTAATTCATACCAAAATGATTGCGACTGCCAATAAATCCACCAAAAATACCAGTATCCATAATAGGCAAAATGGCATCTTCCACATCTTCCTCATGCAGGAGGTTAGTGAGCTCATTGTTAATGCCATAACCAATACTGACCGTATCCCCATGACGAAGCAGTTGGGCAGCACGGCGTAAAATCAGTTTGCGCGTCGAAAACGGTAAAGTGGGCTCTGGATAAGTATTCACTCGACGTTCTCCAGAGAGTTCTGGTTGATAATACGTTTGAATTAATTGTTGGTGATTGCGTGAATTTTCAGAAATATAAACGTAGTCAACGAGTGTTCCTGGAATAAATACATCGTTTGGGTTCTGTTGACAAATATCAACGATTGCTTTCACTTGTACAATGACCTTGCCACCATGTGCTTTCGCATTTAAAGCGACACCGTAACTTTCACCAAGATGTGCTTCGTGTGTCATATAAATATTGCCTTTAGCATCCGCATAGGTGCCTCTCAAAATCGCCACATCAACGGATGGGAAATTGTAATGTAGATACGTTTCATCAAGAAGCGTGACGCGTGAAACGATATCTTTAGTCGTACGCGCGTTCGCCTTACCCCCTTGATAGAGTGGATCAACACCTGTGTGTAATCCAATTTTTGTAAACACACCTGGTGTTATCGAATTGGATTGTCGGTAATGCGTCGCAATGACGCCTTGTGGTAAAAAGTAAGCTTCGATCGCATTTGATTTAATGGCGTTGACTGTCTTTTTGGAAGCAGTCATGATACTCATCATGACGCATTTGATCATGCCACGTTCAACAAAATCATCAAGTTCCACCGTAAAACCACCACTGCTAATATCATTCGCTAATATGAAAGTAAGGTCTTTAGGTGACTGAGTATCGTCATATTGATTTAAAAGAAGTTGTAACACTTCGGCAGGTAGGTTTGACACTGTTAATGCAGCTAGTCCAATGACATCGCCATCTTCTACAATAGTTTTTACTTCGGATTCATCGATATGCTTCATGGCATCACTCCTTTTAATCAGTTTCACTGCATTTCATGTAAACCCTTACATGAAATATAACATATGTCACAAAATTGTAAAAATATCACGCATTTATAAATTGGGTAATTTTAAAATATAACATCAATAAAGAATATGTATCGCGTGCAACTTATAGCGCTTAATGGTATGCTTGTGAAGACACACGTGGAGGGGGAAAGTTATGTTTTTAGCTTGGAATGAAATCAAACGTAATAAACTCAAATTCAGTCTTATTGTTGGTGTACTGATTATGGTGAGTTATTTGTTGTTTTTATTGTCAGGTCTTGCGAACGGTTTAATGAATATGAACCGAGAAGGCATTGATAAATGGCATGCGGATGCCATCATTATGAACGACAATGCGAATCAGACGATTCAACAGTCAAAATTTAAAACATCAGACGTACCCAATGATTTTAAAGAGAAAGCAACGTTAAAACAAACCGCTGTCATCGCATCGAATGGGCGAACGGAAGAAAATGCTTTGCTGTTTGGTGTGGCGCAACAATCATTTTTAATACCACACATTATTGATGGTAAGGCATTTCAAAAAGAGAATGAGGTGGTAATTGATGCGTCATTAAAAGAAAAAGGATTCAAAGTAGGCGATACGATTCATTTAGCACAATCCGATGAAACGTTAAAGGTGGTAGGAATTAGCGAAAGTGCTAAATTTAACGCCTCACCCGTATTGTTTGCGAATGATGCGACTATGGCCAAAATTAATCCAATGTTAACCAAAGAGGTCACAAATGCCATCGTGGTGAAAGATCCAAATTGGCAAGACGTTAAATTAGACTCGAATTTAGAAGCTATAAAAATAAGTTCATTTATAGAAAATTTACCAGGCTATCAAGCGCAAAATATGACTTTAAACTTTATGATTGTCTTTTTATTCGCAATTTCTGCAACTGTAGTAGGCATTTTCCTATATGTCATGACCTTGCAAAAAACGCATCTATTTGGTGTTTTAAAAGCACAAGGGTTTACGAATGGTTATCTCGCTAAAATGGTCATTGCTCAAACCTTTATTTTAGCAAGTATAGGTGCACTGATCGGATTAGGCTTAACGATGCTTACTGGGGTATTTCTACCAACAGCAGTACCAGTGAAATTCGACGCCATTACGCTTGCCATTTTTGCGATTGTACTCATTGGCGTCTCATTATTAGGCAGTGTTTTCTCGGTATTAAGCATTCGAAAAATTGATCCACTTAAGGCAATCGCATAGGAGGTGTACATATGTTGGTATTTAAAAACGTGACAAAATCATTTAAAGATGGCAATCAAATGATAGAAGCGGTCAAATCGACGACGCTTCAATTTCACAAAGGGGAATTGATTGCAATTGTAGGCCCCTCAGGTTCTGGTAAAAGTACCTTTTTAACGATGGCAGGTGCGCTTCAAACGCCCACACATGGTGAAATTTTTATTAACAATAAAAATATTACAAATATGAACCAAAAACAGTTATCCAAAGTACGTATGAATGAAGTGGGATTTGTGCTACAATCCACGAATTTAGTTCCATTTCTTACAGTCAAACAACAATTTCAATTACTTAAAAAATCCAAAAAAGATGTGATGCATTTAGATGCGTATCAGGCACTTATGCATCAACTGGGATTAACGGAACTTGAAAATAAATTACCTAGTGAAATTTCTGGAGGGCAAAAACAACGGGTCGCTATCGCAAAAGCGTTGTACACGAATCCTGCCATTATATTAGCTGATGAACCAACAGCTGCACTTGATACTGAAAATGCGTTAGAAGTCATTCAAATCTTACAAAAGCTCACGACAGAACGTGACAAAATATGTATAATTGTGACACATGATGAACGACTGACACACTATTGTGACCGTGTTTTTCACATGGAGGACGGTATTTTATCAGAACAAAGATGAGGTGACGAAAATGATACAACGTATTGTGATTATGGGATCTCCAGGAACAGGCAAATCGACACTTGCCTATCGCATTGCGCAACATACAGGTTTACCACTTTATCATATGGATGCGTTATTTTGGGAAGGTAATCAAACGACGTCTGATGAAGCACTTCGAACACGCTTAAATCACGTCATTTCCAAGGACACATGGATTATTGACGGAAACTACAAAGATACACTTGAAATGCGTATTCAACGGGCGGACTTGGTGATTTGGTTACGGGCACCTAAATGGAAGTGTATCATGCGTGTGATATATCGTTTTGTGACTGACAAATTTCGAGAGAAAGGCCCAGGCGCAAATCCTGATATACTAGCACCAAGTTTTATTAAACATATATGGGACTTTCCTAACAAAAGTATCCCTCAAATGCATGACATTCATGAAAAATATAAAAATCATTGTCGCTGGATTATTGTGTAAAAAGAGGACAGACCTTACATCATAGCCATCCTAAAATCATTCTTAACGTCGCATTATAGAGACCTCTTGCCTTAATCTCTGGAACATGAAGACGTTAGGAAAGTAATGGGTACGTTTGGGCATAATGTCATAGAAGTACGAGGTAGTGATGAATCAAAATAATGTTTATCAATTTTAATCAATAGAATAGCCGACAAAGTTCTGAACATCACCCTGTAAAGTAGACACGGAAAAAATAAAAGTTAGTTACTTGGCTGCGCTTCTATAAGTGCAGCCATTTTTAATGAGATTCTATCCTCA
>NZ_PPQF01000054.1 GCF_002901865.1 Staphylococcus agnetis | reverse complement strand
TTTTAAGTAGAATTCAAATGAAAAAACACCACAAAATCTTTTGAAGTGATTTTTGTGGTGTTTTTCTTGGAAGCTGAAACCCTATGTCCCAGCCCCTTGTAGTATATTCTATCTTTATGCTTTTGTTGTATACGCATGAACAAGTGACACCACTTCATCCACCGTTGCACACTGAATCGCTTTGTCTGCAAGCTGTTGCATCTCAGTTTGACTTAATTGTTTAATTTGGCGACGCGCTTTTAGAATTGAAGTCGCACTCATTGAGAATTCATCTAATCCTAAACCTAATAGTAATGGAATCGCAGTTTCATCTCCTGCCATTTCACCACACATACCTGTCCATTTACCTTCTTTATGAGAAGCTTCGATGACTTGCTTAACAAGTCTTAAAATCGCAGGATTATAAGGTTGATATAAATACGACACGCGTTCTGACATACGGTCAGCTGCCATAGTATATTGAATTAAGTCGTTCGTTCCGATACTAAAGAAGTCTACTTCTTTCGCAAATACATCTGCAAGTGCTGCAGTAGAAGGAATTTCCACCATAATACCAAGTTCGATATCATCGCTTACGGTAACACCTTCATTTTCAAGATTTGCTTTTTCTTCTAATAATAACGCTTTCGCATCACGGAACTCTTGGACTGTCGCAACCATTGGGAACATGATGTTTAATTTTCCATACGTAGAGGCGCGTAATAACGCACGTAATTGCGGACGGAAAATATCAGGTTGATCTAAACATAAACGGATTGCACGATATCCAAGGAATGGATTCATTTCTTCTGGTAAGTTTAAATAAGGTAACTCTTTGTCACCGCCAATATCTAACGTACGAACAACAACGCGTTTGCCATTCATTTCTTCGAGCACTTTTTTATAAGCTTCGAATTGTTCGTCTTCAGTTGGCATATTATCGCGTCCCATGTATAAGAACTCAGTACGATATAAACCGATACCTTCAGCACCGTTATCTTTAACACCTTCTAAATCATTTGGTGTTCCAATGTTTGCAGCTAGCTCAACATGTTGACCATCAAGCGTTTTAGACGCTTCATCACGTAATTTTTTTAATTCTTCACGGTCTGCAAAGAATGATTGACGCTTATGTTGATATGCTTTAAGTTCATCATCTGTTGGATTTACAATGACATCACCGGTTAAACCGTCAACAATCATCATGTCACCTTGTTTAACGTTTGAAGTTATCGTTTTTGTCCCAACAACTGCTGGAATTTCAAGTGAACGACTCATAATTGCAGAATGAGAAGTACGTCCACCAATATTTGTTACAAACCCTTGTACATATTGTTTATTTAGTTGTGCAGTGTCAGAAGGCGTTAAATCGTGACCTACAATCACTACACTTTCATCAATAATACTTGGATTTGGAAGTTCCACACCTAAAATGTGCGCTAAGACACGTTTAGAAACGTCACGGATATCAGCAGCACGTTCTTTCATGTACTCATTATCCATCGACTCAAAAATCATAATGAAGTTTTGAGTGACTTCCGTTAACGCGTGTGGTGCGCTAGCTTTTTCATCACGAATTTTAGCTTCGATCGGTTGAATTAATTCTGGATCGTCTAAAACAAGTAAATGTGCATCAAAAATAGCCGCTTTATCTGGTCCTAATTGTTCCTCAGCGTTATTTCTAATTTTAGTTAGTTCGATTTTAGAGTTTTTTAATGCTTCATTAAATTTAAGCACTTCTGCTTCAGTATCGTTCGTCGTTGTTTCAGAGAAACTCAAATCTGGTTCGATGAGCATATAGGCTTTAGCAATTGCGACACCGTCAGATGCAGCAATACCTTTCATGATTTCAGACATTATTTTGTTAAACCTTCTTTTGATAAGACTTCAGAAATAGCTTGAATTGCTTCTTTTTCGTCGCTACCATCTGCGTAGATTGTAATTTCAGCGTCTTTACCCACACCTAAGCTCATAACACCCATGATTGATTTTAAGTTAACTTTTTTCGCATTGTATTCTAATTGAATATCAGAATCAAACTTTGAAGCAGTTTGAACTAACATTGTCGCCGGGCGTGCGTGAATTCCTGTTTCGTCAATAATTACATATGATTGTTGTTCCATCTTTTATCTTACTCCTTCTATTCCATAAATTCATTAGCATAAATTTATTTTTAAATTAGCTACTTAGCATTACATTACCAAAAAGTACATTTATTTTCAATTCGAAAATAGTTGTCATGATACGTTTTCTCTTGCTTTTCAACAATTTTTCGTCAATTCAGATAAGAGACTTTACAACATTTTCGCATTTTTGAATATGTTCTTTACCAACTTTCATCATAAAATAGTAACTAATTGATGCTGATACAGCTTGACCTACTAATGGAAACCAACGCGTTTGTTTCGCAGCTGTACGTTTAGCTACGTCGCGTATAACAATGCGCAGGATGCCTTTAGATACTTTTTTACCTATTAATTGGCTACCTTGCAAGCCTGCAGCTATCTTGATGCGGTTTTTCATATCATCTGTCATTTTATTCACTTGTTTATGATCCAAGCCATAAATTTTATTGACATCTTCTATAATATCTTTCATTAGCTTCATATCTACCCCTACATCGAATCCCGGAATAGGTATTACCGTAGCACCTGAAGACACCAATGCTTTTTTCTTAATGACTGATTCTGCGTATTGACGTCTTTTTTCGATTTCAGCTTCTGTTTTCGGTAATGCATCCTTCACTTTAATTTCATCAATATGCATCACTTTATTACTCATTTTTCGCGTCATTTTATCTTTTAAACCCATAACTAGGCCACCTTTCAACGATATAATAACTATATATACCCTTTTTTATCATGCGTTATGCTGTAATGTAACAAATACAACTTTTAAATATTTAGAAGGTTTATAATGTGGGTGTGTTTTAAAATCTTTAGGTAATCCCATCACTTCGTCTAATTGATAGGAAACATTCGCTTGATTCAAAGTTGTTTTAGTCGTATTTTTAAATGCATTAAGCGTATACATACTATGATTGGTGCTTAATATCAATGTACCGCCTGGATTGAGTATCTTTAAGGCGTTTTGAATTAATAAGCCATAATCTTTCGTAACAGAAAAGGTCTTTTTTTTGTTTCTAGCGAAGCTTGGTGGATCAATGACAATTGTATCGTACGTATAACCATGTCGTTCCGCATATTTATAATAATCAAACGTGTCCATGACATAAATAGATTGTGAACTAGGATCAATGCCATTAATACCGAAATTTTCTTCCGTAAGTTGTCGTGAACGATTTGCTAGGTCTACACTTGTCGTTTGTGCCCCATTCGTAGCGGCGATGACAGAAAATGCACCCGTGTAACTAAATAAATTCAAGACCCGTTTACCATGACTATAATAATCTCGTAATTTTTTTCTTACTTCTTTTTGGTCTAAAAATATTCCAGTCATTGGGCCATCATCTAAGTGCACATTATAAAAAGTAAAATTTTCTTCAATAATAATTGGAAATTGTGTTTTTTCACCTAACACCCAACCACTTTTAATTTCATCATTTTTAAAACGTGTTTTTTCATAAATAGATTTAAATGGAAAGATGGCTTGTATTGCTTCTAAAATATCGGCTCTAAATTGATAAATGCCTTCAGAATACCATTGAACTAAAAGATGGCCATCATAATAATCAATTGTAAGTCCCCCTACACCATCACTTTCGCCATTAAACAGTCTAAAGGCATTCGTTCCTTCGATGTGATAATAATACGCACGCACATCATGTGCTTGTTGAAATAATGTTTTGAAGAATAACGTATTAATCGCTGTTTCACTATCATAAGATAAAATCCAACCTAATCCTTTATGTTGGCGCCCCACATAACATGTTGCGATAAATTCACCTTTTGATGATTTTAATTGGAAAAGGTCTCCTTCATTCAAACGGTCACTTTTAAAAATATCTGTTTCCACTATTAAAGGATACTGATTGAAATATTTTTCTTCTTTCCCTTTATTTAAAATTGCTGTTTTCATAATGTCAGCCTTTCTTTTATAGCATTTATTTTAGTTTAACATGAATCAAAGGAATCAATGAAAGTCTTTTTATTGGTGTTCATTTCAAATTATCAGAAATGAAAACATCAAAATCTATAATCAAAGCAAATTAAATCAGGACCACCCGTAAAACGGGTGGTTTGCTCTTGGGCTATAAGCCCGCTTTACCGGCTAGCGTCTAAAGGCGCTGGCTTTTTCATTTCATGCTC
>NZ_PPQF01000053.1 GCF_002901865.1 Staphylococcus agnetis | reverse complement strand
GACTATATAAAAAGAACCGCAGATCTCTTCAGATCTACGGGTTTTCGCCATGCCGTGTAATTAGCATCATGCTAGCTAGTTAATACGAAGTATTATTTTAAACATAAGGTTAGACACTTATTTTTTAACTTTGCAACGGAACCAAATGAAGTAAAGTCCACTAAGGAGGGGATTTTTTGATTAATCAACAACGCTTAATACAAACTTTTTTAGAACTTGTTCAGATTGATTCTGAAACGGGCCATGAAGGTCGAATCCAACCAATTTTAAAGAAAAAATTCGAAGCATTAGGACTTGAAGTTAAAGAAGATAATGCCAAAGCTCTGACAAATTTCGGTGCAAACAATTTAATTTGTACACTAAAAGCTACTGAAAACAACCGCGATAAAATTTATTTTACTGCACATATGGACACGGTTGAACCTGGACAAAATGTGAAACCTATCATCAAAGAAGACGGCTATATTTATTCTGATGGTACAACAGTTCTAGGTGCAGATGATAAAGCTGGATTGGCAGTTATTTTAGAAGTATTAGAGGTCATCCGTACACACCAACTGCCACATGGTCAAATTCAATTTGTCATTACAGTAGGTGAGGAATCTGGTTTAGTCGGCGCTAAAGCTTTAGATGCCTCACTGTTAGATTCAGAGTACGGCTTTGCGTTAGACGCCGCCGTACCTGTTGGAGATATCACGATAGGTGCACCATATCAAATGAAAATGCATGCTGAAATTCATGGTAAAAAAGCACACGCTAGTACGCCAAAAAAAGGAATTAGTGCAATCAACATTGCAGCTAAAGCGATTAGTCAAATGAAACTTGGACAAATTGACGAAGAGACGACAGCTAACATTGGCTCTTTTAATGGTGGCGGTCCAACGAATGTTGTCACGGATTTAGTACACATTTGGGCTGAAGCACGTTCACATGATGAAGCAAAAATTAATGCTCAGACAGCGCACATGAAAGAAACTTTTATCAACGTGGCTAAACACTATCATGCGCAAGCTCAAGTAGAATCTGAAATATCTTATCCAGGATTTAAAATTGAAGAAACGGAAAAAGTGTATCAAATTGCTAAAGAAGCATCATTAGCTTTAGGATTTGAAGCACATACATCCATCGGTGGTGGTGGCTCAGATGGTAGTATCATTAACCAATTTGGGATTCCAACTGTAATTTTAGGCGTAGGGTATGAATTTATTCATACGACTGAAGAGCGAATTTCTAAACAATCATTATACGATTTAGCACGTTACGTAATGAAAATTATTGAAAACGCTTAATAAAAGCGGTTGCGTGTTTATACGTTAATAATATGGTACAATGAGTGCGTAATTTATATTAAGAGAGGTAATAATAATGACACAACAAATAGGTGTAGTAGGATTAGCGGTAATGGGTAAAAACCTAGCATGGAATATTGAATCTAGAGGCTATACAGTATCTGTTTATAACCGTTCATCTGAAAAAACAGACATCATGGTCGCAGAATCTGAAGGTAAAAACATTGTTCCGACATATTCATTAGAAGAATTTGTGAACTCTTTAGAAAAACCACGTAAAATTTTACTTATGGTAAAAGCCGGAGCGGCTACGGATAAAACAATTGAAAGTCTTTTACCTTTATTAGATAACGACGATATTTTAATTGATGGTGGTAATACAAATTATTTAGATACAATGCGTCGTAATCAAGCACTCGCTCAAAGTGGTGTTAACTTTATCGGTACGGGCGTATCTGGCGGTGAAGTAGGTGCATTAACAGGTCCTTCTATGATGCCGGGTGGTCAACGCGATGCGTACGATAAAGTTGCAGATATTTTTGAAGCCATTGCTGCAAAAGCACAAGATGGTACGCCATGTGTCACATACATTGGGCCGGACGGTGCTGGTCATTATGTAAAAATGGTTCATAATGGGATTGAATATGCCGATATGCAATTAATTGCTGAAAGTTACTTTATGATGAAAGAGCTTTTAGGCATGTCTCACGAAGAAATTTCTGAAACTTTCAAATCATGGAATACGGGTGAATTAGAAAGTTATTTAATTGAAATTACGGGTGATATCTTCACAAAACTTGATGAAGCTGGAGAACCATTAGTTGAAAAAATAATGGATAAAGCAGGTCAAAAAGGAACTGGTAAATGGACATCAATTAACGCTTTAGAACTTGGTGCGCCGTTAACCATTATTACTGAATCTGTTTTTGCGCGTTTTATCTCATCTTTAAAAACACAACGCGTCCATGCTGCTCAATTTTTAAATGGTCCTAAAGCTTCATTTGATGGTGATAAAGATGCGTTTTTAGAACAAATTCGTCGTGCGCTGTATATGAGTAAAATTTGTTGCTATGCACAAGGTTTTGATCAAATGAAAGCAGCAAGTGAAGAAAATGAATGGCATTTACAATTAGGTGAACTCGCGATGATTTGGAGAGAAGGTTGTATTATTAGAGCACAGTTCCTTCAAAAAATTAAAGATGCCTATGATAAAGATAGTGAATTACAAAATCTATTGTTAGATGATTATTTCAAATCTATCGTTAATGATTATCAAGATGCATTACGTGAAGTTGTTGCTACTGGCGTTAAAAATGGCATTGCCATCCCAGGTTTTGCATCTAGTATTAACTACTTTGACAGTTATCGTACAGCAGATTTACCTGCTAACTTAATTCAAGCACAACGCGATTACTTTGGTGCGCACACTTATGAACGTAAAGACAAAGCAGGCGTTTTCCATACACAATGGACTGAATAATATCAGAAATAAAAAACACAAGGTCAAAATCATACGACCTTGTGTTTTTATATGTCATCATTTAGAAGCGGTATACCCAGTTGTATTTTAGTTAATGCATGGTCGAATGAAAAATCAAATGGATAGACTTCTAAATAAAGCGTGTCTTTTTCATAAGGCATTGAAAACTGCAATGTCGTCTCAATATAATGCCAAGCATCTGTCACTGCATAATCCATTTCACCTTGCAAATTAAACATCGCATATTGACGTCGATCCAAATAGCGATATTCTAAATGTGATGGCATCCGTTCACTAGGCACACCAACAAACAATTCGAGTCCATGCTCTAAAGGACATCTCACAACAAATAAATCATGTGGCCCGCAATCATTATATTTAATTAAATCGTCAATACGCCCATCAGCTTTTAAATCTTCTAAAAAATCAGGTACGTTAAAAGGACTTTCAATGTCTTGGCTAGGGATGAACCGAGAATAGCCAACCATACCAAAATCGCCAATATGTTCGTAACGAAAAGGTGGTGCGGGTTTCGTTGTTGTTGTTAGCTTTAAATAAATTTGAGGTTGCATATTGAGCTGATCAGATTTAGTTTTAACTTGAAGCGGTGAAACACCATGATAATCACTAAAATCATGTGCAAAAGCATTGACATCTGAATAGTGATATTTTTTTGCGATGTCAATTAATCGTGCATTACTTTGTTTTAATTCCTTTGCCGCTAATGTTAAACGTCTAGCTTTATAATAATCTTCTGGTGTTTGACCAGTAATCATTAGAAAAGATTGCGATAAGTGATAAGGTGACAGTTCAACGTAATCACTTAAATGTTGTAAATCATACGATTCATAAAGATGATCTTCAATATAAATAATCGCTTGTTGAATGTGTTTGATAACGTCCAAGAGGGGTCACTCCTAAATTACTTTAACGTAAAGCATTACTTAATGTTATATTATAAATCAAAAAGAGCTAAGTAGCATTAAAAACATACTTAGCTCTTATAGTTATTGAATGTCATCCCACCATTTTAAACCATCTCTACTCAAGAGGAGGTCACTTTCAAGTGGGCCATTTGTACCTGCTTTATAATTAGGGAATTCAGGTTCAAATTTAGACCATGCATCAGAAATTGAATCGACAAACTTCCATGTTGATTTCAATTCTTCCCAATGTGTAAAGTTCGTCGCATCACCATTTAACGCATCATACAATAGGTTTTCATAAGCATCTACGGTATTCATTTTATCTTGTGCACTCATTGCGTAAGATAATTGTACAGGCTCAGTTTCAATACCTTGGACATATTTCTTACCATTTAAATGAATAGAAACGCCTTCATTTGGTTGAATATTAATAACAAGAAGATTTGAATCTAAATGTTTATCTCTTTGATAATATAAATTCATTGGTACTTCTTTAAATTCAACGACGACTTGTATCGATTTACGCTTCATTCGCTTTCCTGTACGAATATAAAATGGAACGCCTGCCCATCTAAAATTATCTATAAGCACTTTACCTGAGACGAATGTTGGTGTAGATGAATCTGAAGCAACTTTATCTTCATCTCGATATGCTTTCACTTCTTGGCCATTAATTTGACCAGCGTCATATTGACCACGAACAAAGTGATGTCTCACGTCTTCAGTTGGAAGTACACGTAAAGATTTCAATACCTTTACTTTCTCGGCGCGTATATCATCACTATGTAAGCTAATCGGTGGCTCCATCGCAAGTAAGGCAACCATTTGTAACATATGGTTTTGTACCATATCTTTAAGTGCACCACTCGATTCATAATAACCGCCACGGTCTTCAACACCTAAAATTTCAGAAGACGTGACTTGTATATTTGAAATGTATTTATTATTCCATAATGGCTCAAACATCGCATTACTAAAACGTAACACTTCAATATTTTGAACCATATCTTTACCTAAATAATGGTCAATACGGAAAATTTCTTCTTCTTTAAAAGAACGACGAATTTGTTGATTTAATTCTTCTGCTGATGTTAAATCACTGCCAAACGGTTTTTCAATAACTAAACGTTTAAAGCCTTTTGTACGCGTCAGACCAGAAGATTTTAAATAATCTGTAACTGTACCAAAAAATTGAGGTGCCATTGCTAAATAAAACAGGCGATTGCCTTCAAGAGAAAATTTTTGATCAAGCGTCTCACTTAATTGTAATAAATCTGCATAGCTTGCTTCATCATTTACATCGTGAGGTTGATAGAAGATATGTTGCATAAATTTATCTAAATGTTTCGTATCTTGGACATGGGCTTGAATCGAAGCTTTCACTTGTGCTCTAAAATCATCATTAGTCAATTGACGTCGACCAATCCCAATAACCGCAATACGGTCGTCTAAGTTGTCTTGTTGAAATAAATGAAATAGGGATGGGAATAATTTACGGTGACTTAAATCACCCGTCGCCCCGAAGATAGTGATCAATGCTGGAATTTGCTTTTTTGACTTATTCAAGATTCAAAACCTCAATTCTTAATTTATATCATATTTGTTATTATAAAACATTCAACACATTTAGGTCATACAATCTGCATTATTTATATACATATTCTAATATTTTATGTCCCGCTTCAACACATTTTTATGATACTATAACGCTAAGGAGGCACACGCCATGGAAATTACGTTTTTTGGAACGAGTGCTGGGTTGCCCACGAAAGAGCGTCATACACAATCCATTGCTTTATCACTGGAACCTTATGATACTGATATTTGGCTATTTGACGTAGGGGAAGCCACACAACATCAAATCTTACATCATTCAATTAAATTAGGAAAAGTGAGCCATATTTTTATTACACACATGCATGGGGATCACGTATTTGGTCTTCTTGGAGTGTTAACGAGTCGTTCTTTCCAAGGTGGAGAAGCGAAACCTTTAACTGTAGTGGGGCCATCTGGTATTAAAGATTTCATCGAAAATAATATGGCATTAACACATTCACATTTAAATTATCCCATACATATTATTGAACTCAATCAAGAAATCGATCTCACTTTCAATCAATTTCAAGTTAAAGTATATCCATTAAATCACGGTGTACCATGCTACGGATTCCGTATTGAAGCACCAAGTACGCCTGGCAAATTAGATGTAAATAAACTTAAAGCATTAGGGATTCAACCCGGACCTATATATCAACACATTAAAACACAAGACACATTTGAATATGAAGGCAACATTTATGACACGGCGCCATTTAAAGGTCCAGATAAACAAGGACCAGTGATAGGTATTTATGGAGATACGAAGCCTTGCGCAAATCAGATTAAAATTGCGCAAGATGCGGATGTAATTGTCCATGAATCTACATATATCGAAGGCGATAAAACACGCGCAAACAACTATCATCACAGTCATATTGAAGATGTGTTAAATCTTTTAAGTGAAGCGAACGTCAAACATGGATTGCTTACACATTTAAGTAATCGTTACACATTAGATGATATCATGGTCATAGAAAAACAACTTCAAGAACTACACCCTGTCTCTTTTCAATTTGTGAAAGATTATGACTCTTATTCTTTTTAATACGACCGGTATCACTACGAAACCTATATGAATACAAAAAACCCGACTCAAGCGTTAGAATCATGAGTCGGGTTTTAATATTTAACAAAATTGTATAATGGTACTGATTAATCATTATCATCTTGCATTGAAAGTTCAACACTGCGATTTACTGCTGCATTTAAACACTCTTCAAAAATACCTTCAATATCATAATCTGATAATTTATTTAAGCCAGCTTGTGTTGTTCCGCCTTTAGATGTGATGTTCTTTCTTAATTGTTCAAGACTTAAATCTGAACGTTCAATCATTTTTCCAGTTCCAATGATTAATTCACGAATCGATTCTTCAACTTCTGATTTTTCTAATCCTAACTTAGTCCCAGCATTCACGTATTTTTCAAACACATGATAAAGAAAAGCAGGACCACTGCCAGTAATTGCAGTGACTTGATGTAAATGATCCTCTTTTACCTCAATCGCAGAGCCAAAAGCATTAATCAATGATAACACTTCATCTTTTGAGCGAGGACCAAAATTACGTGAAAAGCTGACACCTGTAACTGAATGACCAACTTGGGCATTAGTATTCGGCATAATACGTGCAATTGGATTATTCGGATTTAATTTTTCACGTAAATAACTGATGGGTAAACCAGCCATAATAGAGATAAATTTATTTTTGTCATCAATATGGTCACGTATACGCTCAGCCAATTGATCAAAGTCATGCGGTTTTGTTCCTAAAAATACATAATCCGCATCTTTTAATAAGGCTGCATCATCATAACTATAATGCACGCCTAATTCACGATGATATTCTTCTAACATCTGTTGATTAGACCGATTTGTAAGATAAATATTTTCAGGGGGTATCAATTCTGAATTTATAATTCCTTTAAATATCGCATTTGCCATATTACCAGCACCATAAAATACGATTTTCATAAAGATTGTCACATCCTAAATTATTAGTCTACGTTTATCTTAACATAAAATAAGTTGTGCACACGGCGAAATATTGAAAATCTACACCGATATAACACTCATATAGTTATACATTCCCTATAAAAAGACATTAAACATAATTAGCGTATTAAAACAAAAAAATTTTACAATTCATTGAAATTTTTGTTGCTATAAATATCGAAAATTTTGTGCAACTCAAACTTTGTATACATAAACAAACACAATATTAACAAAAATTATATTCCTTTATTTAGTAGTATAGTATATAATT
>NZ_PPQF01000052.1 GCF_002901865.1 Staphylococcus agnetis | reverse complement strand
GTATTGGCCAAACACCTATGGTTCAGTTAACATCACTTTTTGAGAATCATAAGGTTTTTGCCAAATTAGAATATATGAATCCTGGTGGCAGTATGAAAGATCGCCCTGCCAAGTACATTATCGAACATGGTATCGCATGCGGTGACATTACTAAAGATACACATTTGATTGAGAGTACATCAGGGAATCTTGGCATAGCGCTTGCGATGGTAGCCAAAATTAAAGGATTAAAGCTAACGTGTGTTGTTGATCCTAAAATTTCTGAGACAAACTTAAAAATCATAAAAAGTTATGGTGCACATGTGGATATGGTCCATACACCAGATGAAAATGGTGGCTATTTAAAGACGCGGATTGCGCGTGTAAAAGAACTGCTCAATGAATCAGAACATACTTATTGGATCAATCAATATGCGAATGATTTAAACTGGCAAGCCCATTATCACGGCGCAGGTACTGAAATCGTTGAGGCGATTGAAGGTCCGATCGATTATTTTGTGGCACCTGTAAGTACCACAGGCAGTATTATGGGCATGAGTCGCAAAATAAAAGCACATCATCCTAACGCTAAAATTATTGCGGTAGATGCTAAAGGATCTGTAATTTTTGGAGATACGCCGAAAAATCGGGAACTGCCTGGCATTGGCGCAAGCCGTATTCCGGAGATTTTAAATAAAACTGAAATAGATGACGTCATACATATAGATGATTATCAATCTACGAAAGGTTGTCATGAATTGGTAGAAAAGGAAGGTATTTTTGCCGGAGGATCTACTGGTGCAATCGTCGCAGCCATACAACAATTAATCGAAAACGTAGATAAAGATCAAACCATCGTGACGATATTACCAGATCGAGGCGAGCGTTATTTAGATTTGGTGTATTCAGACACATGGGTACAGCGTTTAACGCGCGATACAGATGACGATACGGTGTTACATTCCGTTTAAAAGTTGAGGAAAGTGTTCCTGGAGTGTGAAGGGAGACTAACGTCTCAATCAATACCCATGAACACTTGAGTGTTAATAATGTACAACGATTAAAAAAGAGGAGTATACAAAGATGAAACATGAGATGTTGTATTTAAACCGAACAGATATTGAAAACGTTGGAGGTCATCATTCCAATATTTATGTAGAAGCCTTAACAGAAGCGTTAACAGCACATGCGCAACAAAAGTTTGTGCAACCATTAAAACCTTATTTGCGTGCAAATGGTAAAGACGGACATATAGCAGATAGAATCATTGCGATGCCGAGTTATATTGGGCTTAAGGACCCAATCTCTGGCATTAAATGGATAGGGAGTAAGCACGATAATCCTTCAAAACGTCATATGGAGCGCGCAAGTGGTGTCATTATTTTAAATGACCCAGAAACAAACTATCCAATCGCGGTAATGGAAGCAAGTCTTATTAGTAGTATGCGTACCGCAGCAGTTTCAGTGATTGCTGCACAACATCTAGCTAAAAAAGGCTTCACTGATTTAACAATCATCGGTTGTGGTTTGATAGGAGACCGTCAACTTCAAAGTATGCTAGAACAGTTCGATCATATCGAAAACGTCTATGTATACGACCAATTCGACGCAGCCAGTGCGACTTTTGTCGATACGTGGCAGGCACGACGACCAGATATTCATTTTATTCGAAGTACATCGGCAAAAGAAGCTATCGAGCATGGCGATGTTGTGATTACGTGTACGGTCACAGATCAACCGTATATCGAATATGACTGGTTGAAAAAAGGTGCGTTCGTAAGCAATATCTCGATTATGGACGTCAAAAAAGAAGTGTTCTTAAAAGCAGATAAAGTGCTTGTCGATGATTGGTCTCAAGCGAATCGTGAGAAAAAAACGATTAACCAACTGGTGTTAGAAGGCCGTTTTTCTGAAGAAGCGCTACATGCTGAATTAGGTCAATTGTTAACGGGAGAAAAACCAGGTCGTGAAAATGATGATGAAATCATTTTACTCAATCCGATGGGCATGGCAATAGAGGACATTTCAAGTGCCTATTACATTTACAAAAAAGCGCGAGCTGAGGGGATTGGAACGACACTATGCCTTTATTAAAAAATGAAGCAGTCGACATTGTAATGAAATAAAGGAGTGTAAATATGAGCCAATCTGTAGCAAACCATGATGAACAACTGGCGTCAAAAGTGATATTAAGTGATTTGATAGACGCACTGTTTTTTGAAGATGTTTTTGACCTGTACTCAAAAGGGCGCGTGATTCATCAAGATGAACAAACTTTATTTGTGTATCAACATGAAGACCAACGATTAGAAATTCCCGTATATTTAAGCAGTTTAAATGTGTACCGGTTCGCGCGTTCACAAGGAGAGGTCAAACTTGTTACATCGCATAAAACGATTACTTTAAATGCTGTATCACTCTGGGACACGCTTGTAATGATGCATCCAGATGAGGCTAAACAGCTGAATAGTGTGCGTTTTCGTGAAGGACTCGTACAGGCCTGTCAGCAATTGGCAGCGCAGTATCAAGGTTTAGACCTTGCAGAACATCCCTTTGTGCAATCAGAACAATTCGCTAGCCTCAAAGATCGGCCATTTCATCCATTAGCTAAAGAAAAACGTGGCTTAAATGCGTCCGACTATGCGCGTTTTCAAGCCGAATACAATGAGCCGATGTCATTGAGAGTGGTGGCGCTTCATCGCGACTGGGTGATGGCAAGTCAGCATGCCAATGAAACGACTTTACAATGCGCTTTAAACATAAAGACTGATGATGCATTTCATCAATGTATGGAAGCTAAAGGCCTGAACCCTGAAAATTATATGTTATTTCCTGTGCATCCTTGGCAGTTCAACCATGTGTTACCGCATTACTTTGAACAAGAGATAAAAGAAAAAGTGATTGTACCCCTTGATATGATGTGTGGTCGTTTTGTTTCATCCTCATCAATGCGCACATTGATTGATATTGAGCATCCTTTTGACCACATTAAAGTTCCTTTTGCGATGCAATCGTTAGGTGCTTTACGACTCACGCCGACACGTTATTTGCTTAATGGTGAAAAAGGAGAGGCGTTACTTGAACAGGTGAGGCAACAATCTGAATATCTAAAAACCCACCTTTTACTATGCGATGAAAAACAATGGTGGTCCTTCATCGCACCGTCAAAAAATGTTTTTGAAGATCGTACGGGGCATTTAACCGTGCAATTGCGCCAATATCCAGAAGTTGTCAAAGAGGCCGACACAGTCGTCATTTCTATGTCTGCGCTTGCGATGGCAGATACGCGCGTACTTGAACCTGTCTTTGATCATTGTGATTTTACGGCAGAGGAAGTAGAAGCTATTTATCAAGATATCGTTACATCATTCATTCATACGCTATTTGCCTGCATGCGTCACGGTATATTGCCTGAAGTGCACGGTCAAAATGTGCTCGTCGCATTTCAAAACGGTCGAGTACGCCAATTCATTCTTCGTGATCACGACACGGTTCGGATTTATCCGGCTTGGATGACTCTAAATGGTATGGATGTGCCAGAATATGCGATTCGCAAAGATACACCGAATACTCTAATTAACGAAGATTTGGAAACGTTCTTCACGTATTTTCAGACGCTTGGCATCTTAGTGAATGTGTATGCCATCATCGATACATTTGCGTCGCTTTATCAGCTTGACGAACAGCGGTTAATGGCTTTTCTACGTCAAACGATGAAACAGGCGGTCGATGAGACTAAGTGGCCTAATGGTGCAGCGGAAGTACGACAGCTGCTTTTTGATAAGGAGACATGGCCATTTAAACGCATTCTCTTACCTTTATTACATCAAAAAGATTCTGGGGGTGGCAGTATGCCATCAAGTATTGGAGAGATTGTGAATCCAATGATGTCGTATGACTAGTGCGCATCTATGGAAGCGTAACTTTCGCATTTTATGGAGCAGTCAATTTATCTCTATTGCGGGTTTAACGGTACTTGTGCCGTTATTACCTATCTATATCGCCTCATTAGAACAACTATCTGTAACAGAAATTCAACTGTGGAGCGGTGTTGCTATCGCTGCACCTGCTGTGACAACGATGATTGCGTCTCCATTATGGGGGAAACTTGGCGATAAAATCAGCCGAAAGTGGATGGTGTTACGTGCCTTAATCGGTTTAGGCATCTGTTTAATATTGATGTCGATGTGTACGACTGCATTTCAATTTGTCCTTGTACGCTTATTACAAGGTCTGTTCGGCGGTGTGGTAGACGCTTCGAATGCATTTGCGACAAGCGAAGCACCTGCGAATGAACGCGGAAAGGTGCTTGGACATCTACAAAGTTCCGTAAGTGCAGGATCGTTAGTGGGACCTTTAGTCGGTGGTGTGTTAGCCACTGTCATCGGCTTTCAAACGTTGTTGCTTTCAATTGGTATTGCCACATTTATCATTTGCGGTGTAGGCATGGTGACTTTAGTTGAAACGCATCATCGTAAACAATGCGCGACACCAACGATTCAATGCGGTGTGAGAACATCATTTAAATGTTTGTTATGTACACATGTGACTTGCAGATTTATTATTGTGGGTATTTTAGCCAATCTTGCCATGTATGGCATGATGACCGCACTTGCACCACTCGTTTCAGGCGCCAATACAACTCTACTTGATGATAAGGCGGCTATTGGCTTGATTCAATCTGTCTTTTGGACAGCCTCAATATTAAGTGCACCGTTATGGGGCATGCTTAACGACAAGCAATATGTGAAATATGTTTATATTGCTACAACGTTAATTTGTGGTTTGAGTGTCGTGTTACAAGGCGTGGCCACTAATTTCTGGATGTTGTTAATATTTCGAATGATGCAAGGTTTTACATACAGTGCATTGATTCAAAGTGTGATGTTCGTCGTCGCAAATGCATGTCACAAAGATTTAAAAGGGACGTTTATTGGATCGACGAATAGCATGCTGGTACTGGGTCAAGTGGTTGGAAGTATGATCGGTGCACTCATTACAAGTCACTATAACCCTATGATGACATTTATTGTAATGGGTATGATTTTTATCGCAAGTAGTTTTGTCCTGAAATCCTCACAGTTGAAATGTATAAAAGAAGATCAATCATTAATGAATCAATTATGGGAGTTGAAAGTACAACGTGCAAAACATTCAAAATAAAGCTATAGCTGAACAAGCAGCACTAGAACGCATGCTTAATGTGTATTTTAGAGAAAATCAATTGTATCACAATGCCCCAGAACATCAGCAATGGCACATTCGCTTAAATGATAACGAAACACTGATAGGTACATTTCTTTATTGGTCAATGATGGGGCATCATGTGTATCAAAAGCAGGTTTTCATAAAAGAAGGTGATGTGATATCACCTGTGACATGTCAACATGCCATTGAACGCCTCTTATCCATTTTTAAAGATGAAAGTAATCACGCGCGTGTGCAAGAAATTTACGCTGATATACTAAACAGTATGTCACGCACGGCGCACTACTTAAATGATAAAGATGACACACGTACAGTGGATCATTATATACAATCAGAACAATCCTTGTATTTAGGGCATCCGTTTCATCCGACTCCAAAAAGTTCAAAAGGTTTTACATCAGAGGATTTAAAACGCTATGCACCAGAATGTCATACACATTTTCAACTTCATTATTTAAGTGTAGACGCCTCGCTTATATTGGCACGTGATGTAGAGGGACTCACAGATACGGTCACGGAAACGCTATATGAACTGGCATTCATGGACAAAGCGGATTTACCTCAAGGACATACGTTATTGCCACTTCATCCGTATCAAATGCGTCACCTTCAAGAGGATCCGGTATTTAAAGCACAGCTTGATTGTGGACGCATCAAAGATCTAGGTCAAAGAGGGCGGTCGGTCTACCCGACGTCTTCCGTTCGGACGGTATTTGAAAAAGCGCTCAATGTTTATTTAAAACTACCGATACACGTTAAAATCACTAACTTTATACGTACGAATAATTTTGAACAAATCGAACGAACGCTAGATGCCGCAACAGTCATTGCACACGTTAAAAATATGTTCGAGACCCCAACGTTTAAATTAATGTTTGAACAAGGCTATCGTGCGTTACACCTCGAGACGTCTTCAAGTGACAAAGATTGGATTACAGAAACGGCGTTAATTGTCCGTGAAGGTATCAATGATTATGACGAAAACAAAGACATTCACGTCCTTGCCAGTCTTTTTGAAACGATGCCAAATGCTACACATTCCATGTTGTACGATCGCGTTCAACAAAGTGGTTTATCTGTCGAAACTTGGTTACAGCGCTATTTAGATGTGGTGATTCAACCGATGCTCACACTTTTTGCGACGACCGGTATTAGTTTAGAAGGACATGTTCAAAATACGTTAATCCAGTTTCAAGAAGGTATCCCTAAAGTGTGCTATGTACGTGATCTAGAAGGGGTATGTTTATCTGAAACACTCGCACGTGAAGCGCATCTCGTGCCCCAAATTGTAGATTCGAATAGTCCAGTTGTCGAAACGCATGAGACTGCATGGCATCGTTTTAAATATTATGTGATTGTGAACCATCTCGGTCATTTGGTGTCGACACTTGGAAAGGCAACTGGAGATGAAGCGCAATTATGGCGTGTGGCACGTGAACAATGCCAATCTTGGACGACAGATAAAAAGATACAACGTTATGTAGAAGATGTATTAGCTTCTGAAACGTTTTCTGCTAAAGCGAACTTTATGAGTAAAATCAAAAATTGCAGTGAAAATCCAATTTATATTAATATCCCGAACCCAATTCGTCATGTAGAGGAGGTCTCATCATTTGATGCATTCAATTGAACAACGTGTAAAAACACGTATCATGGCACAACTCATCACTTCGTTAATTTATGAAAAGATTGTCGTGTATACCATGACGCATCTTAAAGATAATATGCATCATGTTGAAATAAAAGGTGAACATGCATCTTATCATTTTGATGTACGTGTGACAGAGAGTTTTGATCGTTTACAACTCACGTCTCAAATTATGAAAGTGGGTGCAGATGGTACCGAAAGTCCGACATTAAATTATGCGCAATTATTGAGAGATGTCCAATATACATTCACAAAAGATACACAGAAAATTGAGCAATTTATCGGTGAACTCATACAAACAGAATTAAAAGATTGCCAAGCACTTACGTATAAATTGAACCATCATAAAGCCGTACCTAAAACGTTTAATGCGCTCGAATCCTATGCGATGGAAGGGCACACGTATCATCCTAGTTATAAGTCACGCCTTGGATTTACCCTTGAAGAAAATTTAAAATATGGGCCTGATTTTCAACCAACGATCCATTTAACATGGATTGCCGTACCTAAACATCACATCCAACAAACGATTTCTCAATCTATTGTGCCTGAGCAACTCTTGCAACATCAACTTGGTCAAGAAACGGTTGATCAATTTACTGACACTTTACGTCAACACGTTGAAAACGTCTCAGATTATGTATGGATACCCGTACATCCGTGGCAGTTTGACCATATGATCGCCAATCATTTTGCTGAAGCGTGGTTAAATGGTGACATTATATTTCTTGGGAAATCTCGAGAAGCCTATGTGCCACAACAATCGATACGCACGTTATCACCTGTCGAAACCGATAAATATTATATTAAAGTCCCGCTTAATATTACCAATACGTCAACGAAGCGGGTACTTGCACCGCATACAATTGAAAATGCGGCCAATATTACAGATTGGTTGAAACATATTCAAGCACATGATCCCTATTTGCGAGACCAATTACGTACAGTGTTTCTAGGAGAGGTACTGGGGATGTCGTATGATCAACAGTATTTGCCAGAAGACAAGAGAACGGCAACTTACGGTGCATTAGGCGTGATATGGCGTGAAAATATATATCATTATTTAGAAGCAGGTGAAGAGGCGATACCATTTCATGCGCTTTATAGTAAAGACACAGTAGAACGTCCGGTCATAGATGGTTGGATACAACGATACGGTGCTGACAATTGGATGCGACAATTTATCAACGTTGCGGTGCGTCCATTAATACATATGTTGTATACGCATGGTATTGCTTTAGAATCTCATGCGCAAAATATGATGCTTATACATGAAAAGGGCTGGCCAACACGTGTAGCCATTAAAGATTTTCATGATGGTGTGCGTTTTAAACGTGCGTTATTAAGCGACATTGCCAAAAACCCTCAACTTCAAGATACACCAGAAGCGCATCAACGCATTAATCGTAACTCGTTTATTGAAACCGATGATGTACAACTCGTTAGAGATTTTGTACTGGATGCCTTTTTCTTTATCAATATCGCGCAGCAGATTTTATTTATGGATGAGGCATACAACCTATCTGAATCAGATCAGTGGCACATGGTGTATGACTGCATACAAGATTATTTACGCGCACATCCCAACCTGCCGCTTCAACAGCATTTCGATTTATTTGAACGAACGATTCAAGTTGAAAAATTAACGACACGTCGACTTCGCGAAGATAATGAACTGCGCATTCATCACGTGACGAACCCGTTAGGAGTGATTCACCATGATGGCGCTATCACTTAAAGAGAAATTGCAACGAGGCGAAACAGTATACGGCTTATTTAATTCGATTCCGCATCCGCTAGTTATTGAAATGATAGCAGCGAGTGGTTATGATTTCGTCATTATTGATACTGAGCATACGGCCATTAATGATGAAACCCTTGAACATATGATTCGCGCGGCTGAAACAGCTGGCATTACACCGATTGTCCGTGTAACGCAATCCATAGAACGGGATATTATTAAAGTGTTGGATATGGGGGCACGTGGCATTATCGTTCCACATGTGGAGAGTAAAGCACGCGCTGAAGAAATTGTTAAGCTAAGTCGCTATTACCCAGAAGGCATGCGCAGTTTAAATGGCGGTCGTATGCCACGCTTCGGAGAAATGCCGCTCACAGACTATATGGCTGAAGCCAATAATAGTATTGTGGTGATTGCGATGATTGAAAGTCAACAAGGACTCAACGCACTAGATGATATTGCCAGTGTCAACGGTATAGACATGATCATCGAAGGCGCCGCAGACTTATCTCAATCTTTTGGTAAACCTTGGCAAACGACAGATGAAGTTGTGCAAAAAGCGACAGCCTATATGTATAAAATTACGACACATCACCATAAAGCATTTATCGCTCTACCCCGTGAACACGCACAATTTAAGGCATGGAAAGACAAAGGTGTGAAAGCCTTTGTATTAGGTGATGACCGTGGCAAATTTTACCGTCACTTAAAACAAGACCTTTTATCTTTTAAAGGAGGTGAACCTTTGTGAACGCGAAACACGTAGAAAATCAAAACCGAACATTACTTAAAAAGGACTACATATACCAAATTTTAAGAGATATGAAGGCATCGGGATCTTCCATTTGTCATTACATTTACGACCTTGATGCGCTACAACACCATATTTCACAAATTACAGCGTCGTTGCCTAAAAATTGTGACATGTATTATGCGATGAAAGCGAACAGTGAGACACGCATTTTACAAGCCATTGAACCCTACGTAGCAGGATTTGAAGTTGCTTCTCAAGGAGAAATTGACAAAGGGTGTGCCGTATTAAAGCCTAATCGCATTATTTTCGGTGGTCCTGGTAAAACAGATGAAGAACTTGATATGGCCATTACCCGGGAAATTAAGCGACTTCATATTGAGAGTGTACAAGAATTGGAGCGTTTAAATGCGCGTTTAGAGAAACATGATAGGACCATGCCTGTTTTATTACGTGTCAATTTATCGGGTCCATTTCCAAATGCGACCTTACATATGGCGGGGTGTCCAACACAATTTGGAATTTCTGAAGAAGAAGTGGATACAGTCATTCAACGTGCACTAGAATTACCACGTATCACGTTAGAAGGCTTTCATTTTCATTCAATATCTAACAATTTAGACGCGTCACTCCATGTTCAAATGATGCGTTTATACTTTACAAAGGCAAAACAATGGGCGGAAAAACACCACTTTCCATTGCAACACCTGAATGTCGGTGGAGGCATAGGGGTGAACTATCAAGATTTAGACGCACAATTTGATTGGGACGCTTTTAATCAGGGGCTACACGAAGTCATTGAGCAAGAAGCAATGTCAGGCATAACACTCAACTTTGAATGTGGACGTTATTTAACTGCGCATATGGGCTATTATGCGACAGAAGTCATTGATATAAAACAAGTGCATGGAACACATTATGCCATTTTAAAAGGGGGCACGCAGCACTTTAGACTGCCGGTCTCTTGGCAACATAACCATCCATTAGAAATATGTGAGGTGGACGCCTTTTTGTATACTTTCCAACGACCCACGCTAACACAGAGTCAAGTGACGTTTGTCGGTCAGTTATGTACCCCAAAAGATGTGTTTTCAAAAGAGCGCATGACGCCTCAAGTGAGCATGGGAGATGTCGTTGTCTTTCAATATGCTGGGGCATATGGTTGGTCGATTTCACATCATGATTTTTTAAGCCATCCGCACCCTGAATTCGTCTACTTGCAAGATACAAAGGAGGAAGAAGATGAAGCAAATGTATCAAAATTTAAAACTCATTCCCATTGACCAAATTGTTTTACATGAAACATTTGAACCTTGTCGACTTGAAAAGACCAAAGCTAGTATTGAAGCAGATCAGTTTATTCGTCATCCCATTTTAGCGATACAAATTCGAAGCGGTAAATATATGGTCATCGATGGTGTGCATCGATATACGAGTTTGAAAGCCTTAGGATGTCAGTTAGTCCCCGTGCAAATAATTAGTGAAACGCAATATTCAATTGAAACATGGCATCATAAAGTGCCATTTGGAAATTGGTGGTCTCATTTACAGCATGATGATGCGTTACCATGGACGACTGAAATCCGCTCTGAACGTCCATTTATTACGATGTGTAAAGGCTCCTATGAACAGTATTTATATCGCAAAGATCTTGGGAATGAAAAGTTCAAGACATGGGATAAAGTAGTTGAAAGTTATACCGATGCATGTGCAGTGGAACGCGTCGCACATTGTGAAGGGGTTTGCGCAGACGACGCTTATGTGATGATGAAGTATCAGCCCTTAGACATTGAGGAAATAGAAACCGTTGTGGAGCGTGGAGAAACAGTTCCTGCGGGTGTGACCCGCTTTAATATTTCGGGAAGATGTTTAAATCTTCAAGTCCCGCTAAAGATTTTAAAAAGTCATGATAAAGGAAGCGTCCATTTAGCGTGGTATCGCTTTTTGAAAAACAAAATGATGAACACACGTTGTTACACCGAAAAAGTGTACCTTGTGGAACAATAATATAAATAAAGAGAGACGAATCGTCTACACATTAATGGTGCTGAACGCGCATGTAGTGTAGACGATTCGTGTTTTAAATAACGCTATTTAGGATGTAAAAATATGACTATTAATCTTTAATGGCATCGGGTTCCTCTGGCAAGATTTGCCCACCATCAATAACGAGACTTTGACCAGTAATAAATTTCGCTTCAGGTGCAGCAAAAAATGCTACGGCATGCCCAATATCTTCAGGTTCTCCTAATTCATGGGTTGGAATGATATTACGTGTTCCTTCTAAATAGGCTTCACCTTGTGCTTTGAGACCTTCCGTAAGTACGTTACCTGGTTGTACCGCATTGATCGTAATACCGTATTTGGCATATTCTAACGCGGCACTGCGCATATAGCCAAGTTGTCCGGCTTTCGTCGCACCGTAATGTGCCCATCCAGGATAACCTGTGATTGGACCCGTCACAGAAGAAGTAAGAATCACGCGACCATAATTCTGCTGTTTCATTTGTTTGAGCACCGCTTGTGTCACAAGAAATGTACCTTTTAAGTTAATATTTTGGATGTTATCCCAATCCGCTTCTGTTAACTCTTCAATTTCAATTTGTGGATATACACCAGTATTTGAAGCTAAAATATCTATTTTTCCATGTTCTGCTACAATTGCCTCAACCACAGCGTCAATATTCTTCTTATTCGTGACATCTAACTTATAAAATTGTCCTTGAATGGCTTGTGCAGTTTGTTGTCCGTTGACTTCATCAATGTCGCCAATGATCACCGTTGCACCGGCTTTCGCTAAAGCTTCGGCAATCCCTTTACCAATCCCATTTGCGCCTCCAGTAACGAGTGCAATGTGTTCAGATAAACATATCATCCTCAGTCACGTCCTTTTCCATATTTTGCTTGTTTCCTACACTTTAATTATGTAATAAAAAGTGTAAAAATGGTATGAAAATTGCGTGAAACTTTAGTGGAAGTGAACGTATCAAAATGGTATAAAAAAGCTCATTTAGAGGTGTGAAAATTTGATATTTTCTCTAATTCATTAGATTTATTGGAGCAGTGATCTATATGTTAATTAGTCAAAACATAAAT
>NZ_PPQF01000051.1 GCF_002901865.1 Staphylococcus agnetis | reverse complement strand
CATATTTCGTGGTGTAATTTTGTCTAACTTCTATTTTTTAAAATCATGTGTATCATTATATAATGTATAATGATAATAAGACATGACAGATATCAAATGAAAATGAAGAGGTGACTTTATGGAACGGATTCAATGGGACGAATATTTCATGGCCCAATCACATTTATTAGCGTTACGCTCAACGTGTTCGCGATTATCAGTTGGGGCAACAATCATTAAAGACAATCGAATCATTGCAGGAGGGTATAACGGCTCTGTAGCGGGTGAAGTTCACTGCATAGACGAAGGATGTTTAATAGAAGACGGACATTGTATTCGCACCATTCATGCTGAAATGAATGCGTTACTACAGTGTGCAAAACAAGGGGTCTCAACTGAAAATGCTACGATATATGTCACGCATTTCCCATGTTTAAACTGTACAAAATCAATCATTCAAGCTGGTATTAAAACCATTTATTATGCAGAAGATTATCGAAACCATCCATATGCTATTCAACTTTTAAAACAATCTGGCGTCACGTTTGAACGTGTACCATTTCACCCTCAAGATATAGTAAAATATATACTTGGTACACAACGATAAATGCCATACTTTCTATATAGTTTTATCATTGGTCAACTATGTATTCATCACCCTTATACTGCGTGTTTCTTTTTATTTCTTTTAGCATGCAGTATGGTGATTAAACGTAAACCATTGATATTGGTAGGGTTAAGCCTATTTGCTGGTGTTTTTGGTGCAATTCTAGAATTTAATTTTATTAACACACTTCAAAGGCATACGCATCACCTATCATCAGTAACAAACAAAGAGATGATATATGAGGTCAAATTCCTAACACAACCCATAGACATTGAAGGTGAATTGACTGCTTTCGTACGAACTAAAGATGACGAGAAACTCCAATTAAAATCCTACTCAAACCCCAAATTACCTTTACTAAAACCAGAATTTTATGCCACGCATTCGTGTTTAATAAAAGGGAAGTATAAACCTGCATTACGTTCAGGACAACTTGGATATTTAAATGTGCAATCATTACAATTAAATCAATGTAAACCAGATCCTCCATCATGGTCTGATCGCATTCGACAATTAAGAAATACTTACATCAATCACATGCGAACGAGTTCTATTCATGGTAAAGATAAATTGATTGCTCTAGCTACTGGTGATATTCAATTTATAGATAAGAAACAACTTCTCTTAATTCGGCAATTAGGAATTTCACATTTGTTTGCTGTCAGTGGTACCCACGTCGCTATCTTCATCGGATTACTTTATCAACTATTTAAACGTTTACCTATACCTCTATGTGTATCTAAAACGCTGTTATTACTCCTATTACCTTGTTACTTAATCTTTGCAGGCGAAGCACCAAGTGCGCAAAGAGCTGTGATTATGGCAAGTCTCGTACTCTTATTTTCAAAATACATTCGCCATAAAGGCGTTACAATTTTGGCTGTCAGTTATATTATGCTTACAATAAATGACCAAAGCCTACATTATCATTTAGGATTCCAATTTTCGTTTGCTATATGTTTTTTATTACTTATTATGCAAAACTGTTACCATAATAAGCCCATGTTTACTACATTGGTTTTAACTAGCCTTATCTCTTTTTATGGAAGTATTCCAATTAGTTACCAACATTTTAATGAGATTCAATGGCAATCTATTATTACTAATCTTTATTTCCTTCCACTTTACAGTATTGTTATTATTCCACTCGCAATCCTTTCAATTATTGTTTTGACCATATTTCCATCTACGATATCATTGATGCCTAGTTTTATTAGTCCAATATTTCACCTTCAAGATTATTTGTTGGATTTAAGTCAACCGCTTACACAAATTCGTTGGATTATTCCAAATTATGGTGAAATAGGGTATGTCATTCTTACTATGTTATGTTTTTTTAGTTTATATATGATTGTTAAAAAGAGATACTTAAAATACAGTATCTTAACAATAACTATTTTGTTATTATCTCAACTTGCTATTATTCCAGGAAAAGATGAGATGACTATGATTGATGTAGGTCAAGGAGATGCCATTCTTTTCACAACGCGTAACCATCAAACATTTCTTATTGATACAGGTGGTCAAATTGCATCCCATAATCAGAAGTATCATTACAACATAACTGAGAAAAAATTATTTCCTATACTTAAACATAAGGGTATCACGCACATTGATTATTTATTAATTACGCATGCACATGCGGATCATATGGGAGAACTAAATCGTTTATCTCAAATGATAGACATTCGAAATATCATATTTAACCCTAAACACTTTAATTCGGATAAATTACATGAAGTTCTCACTATTGCCCGCACTCATAACATTCAGTTACATTCCGCTTTTAAACTTAAAACGTTAGCATTAGGACAGTACCATTTTCAATTTATAGATGCTACGGTAGAAAATAGTCAAAATCCTAATGATCATTCGATAATCACATTCGCTACGATTCATCAATCAACGTTATTATTAATGGGTGATGCTACGACAGAAAATGAAAAGAGACTACTGCAAAAGATAAAACTTCCTAAAATTAATATTTTAAAGGTTGGTCATCACGGGAGTTTAACAAGTACCTCTCAATCTTTTTTAGCACATATCCGTCCTCAATATGCACTCATATCAAGTGCAAAAAACAATGTTTATCAACTGCCTCATCCAACAATTTTAAAGCGACTACAAGAATTTAATTGCATTACTTATAATACAGCTGATACACATACGCTCTCCATTCAATTTAATCCGCATCAACCACGACAATATAATATTTACAATCTAACAAAATGAAAACTCTATAAACATTCATGTATAACTCATGACAACATGATATAATAATGCTAATTGTTTTAAGAGAGGAAGTTTTTAATGCCGACGCCAATCTATACTGTGTATGGAGACATACCTGAATTAATAGAGAAAGAAACGAACCATATCATTAATAATTATTTAGACGGCGAACCCAAAGACGACTTTAACTATATAAAATTTAATTTATATGAAACAAACTTTAATCAAATTATTGAAGAAGCAATGACAATGCCGTTATTTTCTTCAAAAAAAGTAGTGCTTATTCAAAATGCATACATTTTTACTGGAGAAAAGGTTGCGAAAGATCAAGTTGTCGATATGAATACCGTTATTGAATTTCTAGAAAAATATGACGGAGATACGCTTGTAGTCTTTGAAGTAACAACGCTCAAGCTTGATGAACGTAAAAAAGTGGTTAAAACATTAAAAAAGCAGGCGAAGTTAAAAAAAGTTGAACAAATGTCTGAAGCTGAAATGAAGCAATGGATTCATTCTTATTTAAATCAGAATTATAAAGAGATAAAACAAGATGCTTTAGATCAATTTTTAACATTGACTGGCATTCATTATCAACTCATTAATCAAGAACTTGAGAAATTATTATTATATATTGGGGATAAACCTACGATTAACCTTGAAGATGTAAGATCAATCGTAAATCGTAGCTTAGAACAAAACGTTTTTTTATTAACCGAGCATATTCAAAATAAACAAAAGCAAAAAGCAGTCTTGTTAATGCGCGATTTAATACAATTAAAAGAAGAGCCTATTAAATTACTAGCTTTAATTACTAGCAATTATAGACTATATTATCAAAGTTTAATATTAAATCAAAAAGGCTATTCAGAGCAACAAATCGCTAAAACGGTTGGTGCACATCCTTATCGCGTAAAACTTGCATTAAGGCAAGCACGTCAGTATTCCTTAGAATCATTACTTGATAAAATGAATATTTGCGCTGAAACAGATTATCAACTTAAATCATCTTATATGGACAAAGTATTACTTCTTGAATTATTTATTTTAAAATTGTAATCTATATGGTATCTATCTATTTCACATTTAATCGTCGGGGGTATGCCTATTCACTCCCGGCGTTTATATTCAAAAAATCGTATCATTGTAATAAAAAAAGACAAACCTCACTTTTAAAAAGTAGGTCTGTCTTTAAAATGATGCATACACTTATTGTATGACATTATTTAGCTGACATTAATTTAGATTTCATTCTGTCCGCTTTATTAGAGTGGATTAAATTACTTTGTGCAGCTTTATCAATTTTTTTGATAGCGCTGTTCACTAATTCTTGTTTATTATCAGCATTTGTTTCGATAGCTGTTTTAGCGCGTTTAACCGCTGTACGCATATCGTTTTTTTGTGAAATGTTTTTACTTTCAGCAGTGTGCGTTGTTTTCACACGTTTAATTGCAGATTTGATATTTGGCATTTAGAGCACCTCCTAAAAACATGATGATCAAAAGGTTTTGATTACAACAAAATTTATTCTATCAAAACTCAATTCATTGTGCAATCATTAATTAGAACGAATCATGCATTTTTAGCGTAATTTTTCAATCTGAAAGCTAGACGTAATGTCATTTCATAAGTTGCAATTATATGCCAAAAACGTTATCATATCAAAGATGCGATACATAATTAGGAAGAACGAGAAAGTGAGAAGGATACGATGAATAATAAAGAGCGATTAAATCGACGTAAAAATATAAGAAACTTTTCAATCATTGCCCATATCGATCATGGAAAGTCAACGTTAGCGGATAGAATCCTTGAAAATACGAAATCTGTTGAAGCGCGAGAAATGCAGTCTCAATTATTAGACTCGATGGATTTAGAGCGTGAACGTGGTATAACAATTAAGTTAAATGCCGTTCGTTTGAAATACGAAGCAAATGATGGTGAAACGTACACATTCCACCTCATTGACACACCAGGACACGTCGATTTTACCTATGAAGTTTCGCGTTCTTTAGCAGCATGTGAAGGTGCAATACTCGTAGTCGATGCTGCACAAGGTATTGAAGCGCAAACATTAGCAAACGTCTATCTTGCTTTAGATAATGATTTAGAATTAATTCCTGTAATTAATAAAATCGATTTGCCAGCTGCTGAACCTGAACGTGTTAAGCAAGAAGTTGAAGATGTTATTGGTCTGGATAAAGATGATGCCGTTTTAGCTAGTGCAAAATCTAACATCGGTATAGATGAAATTTTAGAGAAAATCGTTGAGATGGTACCACCACCAGAAGGAGATCCAGAAGCACCATTAAAAGCGTTAATTTTTGATTCAGAATATGATCCATATCGTGGCGTTATTTCATCCATTCGCGTGGTAGATGGTGTGGTCAAACCTGGAGATAAAATCAAAATGATGGCAACAGGTAAATCATTTGAAGTAACAGAAGTTGGTATTAATACACCAAAACAACTTCCAGTTGATGAGTTAACAGTAGGTGATGTAGGTTATATTATTGCAAGCATCAAAAACGTTGATGATTCACGTGTCGGCGATACCATCACACACTTTGACCGACCTGCAGACACCCCTTTAAAAGGATATAAAAAGATGAATCCAATGGTGTACTGTGGCTTATTCCCGATAGATAACAAAGATTATAACGATTTGAGGGAAGCGCTTGAAAAACTACAACTTAATGATGCTTCTTTAGAATTTGAACCTGAATCTTCTAAAGCGCTAGGCTTTGGTTATCGCACAGGATTTCTTGGTATGCTTCATATGGAAATCATTCAAGAACGTATTGAACGCGAATTTGGTATAGAACTGATTGCGACTGCACCATCGGTTATTTATTCAGTTGTGCTTAGAAATGGAGATACAATTCAAGTCGACAACCCAGCACAAATGCCAGAACGTGATAAAATTGAAAAAGTATTTGAACCTTATGTACGCGCAACGATGATGGTGCCTAATGATTATGTTGGTGCTGTCATGGAATTATGCCAACGTAAACGTGGCCAATTTATTAATATGGATTATCTTGATGATATTCGAGTAAGTATCGTTTATGAATTACCACTTTCTGAGGTTGTTTTCGACTTTTTTGATCAATTAAAATCTAATACAAAAGGATATGCTTCTTTTGATTATGAGTTTATTGAAAATAAAGAGAGCAATCTTGTAAAAATGGATATCTTATTAAATGGAGACAAGGTTGATGCATTAAGCTTTATTGTTCATAGAGACTTTGCATATGAGCGTGGTAAGGCACTTGTAGAAAAGCTCAAAACTTTAATTCCGCGTCAGCAATTCGAAGTACCTGTGCAAGCAGCAGTAGGACATAAAATTGTAGCACGTACAAATATCAAATCTATGGGTAAAAATGTACTTTCTAAATGTTACGGTGGCGATATTAGTCGTAAACGTAAATTACTAGAGAAACAAAAAGCGGGTAAAGCCAAAATGAAGGCTGTAGGTAATGTAGAAATACCTCAAGACGCCTTTTTAGCCGTATTAAAGATGGATGAAGAGTAAAATCAACTCCCGATTACAGCGCGTGTATTGTGATTGGGAGTTTTATTATTGAAAGGCGGGAGATTATGACTGTAAAAAGCGCATACATTCACATTCCATTTTGTGTGAAAATTTGTACTTATTGTGATTTCAATAAATATTATATTCAACATCAACCCGTGGATACCTATTTAGATTGTTTAATCGCAGAAATGAACCGTGTGACAGAAACAACGTTAAACACAATGTTTGTGGGTGGTGGAACACCAACAGCTTTAACACCAAAACAGTTAGAACGGTTATTAACGGCAATCCAACATAAGTTTAATATTCTAGGGGAATATACTTTTGAAGCTAACCCTGACGAATTGACTGAAGAAAAAATACGTTTACTCAAAAGTTACGGTGTGAACCGATTATCGATGGGGGTTCAAACATTCGATGCCTCTTTATTAAAGGTGCTTGGTCGCAGTCATCAAACTGAAGATATTTATAGAGCTGTTTCATATTCGAAAAAACATAACATTCAATCAATAAGTCTAGATTTAATGTATCATTTACCAAATCAGACTATAGCACAATTTGAAAAGAGCTTAAATGAAGCACTTTCTTTAGACATTGATCATATTTCGAGTTATGGCTTAATATTAGAACCTCAAACACAATTTTATAACCTTTATAGAAGAGGTAAATTAAATCTTCCAAGTGACACTTTAGGTGCCGAAATGTATCAATTATTAATGGATAAAATCCGATCCTCGCCCATGCATCAATACGAAATATCTAACTTTGCAAAAGATGGTCATGAATCTGAGCATAATAAGGTATATTGGCGTAATGAAAGTTATTATGGTTTTGGTGCTGGTGCGAGCGGGTATATTGATGGATGTCGTTATACCAATGTAAAACCAGTCAATCATTACATTAAGCAAGTTCAACAACACAAACAACCGATTTTAGAGCAAAATTACCCAACATTAAATGAAAAAATAGAAGAAGAAATGTTTTTAGGACTAAGAATGAATGACGGTGTTAGTAAACAACATTTTTATGAAAAATATGGTCAACATGTAGAGGATATTTATAAACAAGAAATTTCACATTTAGAAAAAAAAGGGTTACTTATCAATACCGAAGAAAATGTGGCTTTAACAAGTCGTGGACGTATTGTGGGAAATGATGTTTTCGAAGCGTTTATACGCATTTAAAAAATTTTTTAATTCCAGACCTTTAACGTTGACTTACTTTGACCAATTTGATAAATTATAATTAGCACTTAGGACAAAGGAGTGCTAATGAGGTGAAAACATGATTACAAAAAGACAATTAAGTATTTTAAATGCAATTGTTGAGGATTATGTTGAACTTGGCCAACCTATTGGATCAAACACAATACTTCAGCGACATGATGTAAATGTGAGTCCAGCTACAATACGCAATGAAATGAAATTATTAGAAACTAAGAATCTAATAGAGAAAACACATTCATCATCAGGACGTATCCCATCTGAAGCTGGTTTCAGATTATATGCCAATCGATTATTAAATGAACCGATTGAAGCAAATAAGCAAAATTATATTAGCATGTATGATATGTATACGAAACATCATTTTGATATTTCTTCTACACTCAACCATTTTGCTAAAGTATTTTCTAATCAATCACATTACACGACACTTGTCGTAGGTCCAGACCATTCTAAGGTGGCATTATTAGATATCAAATTATTAAAAGTACATGATCATCATCTTGTGATTGTGTTGATATATGAAACTGGCCATATAAAACAACTTCATTTATCTTCATCACAACCGATATCTCAATCATCTGTTATTAGAATGTCTAATTATGTTTCTGAGCAAGCACGGAGCAATATCAATCAAACTTTTCATCCTCAATACTTAGATGCGTATGACTTTTCATCAGATGAATATGATATTCTTTTTAAAGTCTATCAATTAATTCATCAACAATTATCAAGTGAATCAGCACGCATCTATTTAGGTGGAAAGCACCAACTGATTGATGCACTCAATGAGCATAACGTTGCTGCTATTCAACCTATTTTAAAATATATTGAATCAAATCAAATTACAGCTTTGATTGATGATAATTTGGATTCTGCAATAAATATTAAAATAGGACGGGACATAGAAAAGAACATAAATGACATTGCAATTTTAACGCGACGATATCATATTGATCATGGACTGAACGGTTATGTTGCCGTTATTGGTCCTACAGCAATGCATTATCAAAATGTGATTCAATTGCTTAGTAGAATTTCATAATATACGATTAACGAAATAGAGTATGGAGGTTTCAAAATGTCTGAAGAAAAAGATTTTACTACACAAGATAAAAATGAAGACAAGACAGATGTTGATACATCAGAGCAATCTTCTAATACAACTGAAAATAGTGAAGTAAATTCAACAAATGAAGCGAACAATGACACTAATGAAGCAACTCATGAAAATGTTGAAGAAGAAACAGTAGACCCTAAAGATGAAGAAATTGCATCTTTAAAGGCACAAGTAGAAAAAGAAGAAGAAAAGTATTTACGCTTATACGCGGAATTTGAAAATTATAAGAGACGTATTCAAAAAGAGAATGAAACTCAAAGAAAGTATCAATCACAAGGTGTTTTAAATGATATTTTACCTGCGTTAGATAATTTCGAGCGTGCATTACAAATCAATGGTGATGATGAATCATTTAACGCACTAAAAAAAGGTGTTGAAATGGTCTACAGTAGTTTAATCCATGCTCTCGAAAACAATGGACTTGAAACAATTCAAGCGGAAGGCGAGACATTCGACCCTAACTTCCATCAAGCTGTAGTTCAAGATGATAATCCTGATTTTGAATCAGGACAAATTACAGAGGAATTACAAAAAGGGTATAAACTGAAAGATCGTGTTTTAAGACCTTCAATGGTAAAAGTAAATCAATAATTTTGACGAAAGTTACCAGTTTATGTAAAAATAATTATGTTTGAAAATTAGGAGGAATTAGATTATGAGTAAAGTAATTGGTATTGACTTAGGAACAACAAACTCTTGTGTATCTGTATTAGAAGGTGATGAACCTAAAGTAATTCAAAACCCAGAAGGTGCACGTACTACACCATCAGTTGTTGCATTTAAAAATGGCGAGACACAAGTTGGGGAAGTTGCAAAACGTCAAGCAATCACTAACCCTAATACGATTCAATCTATTAAACGTCATATGGGTACAGACTATAAAGAAAATATTGATGGCAAATCATACACACCTCAAGAAATTTCAGCAATGATTTTACAAAATTTAAAAAACACAGCTGAAAGCTATTTAGGTGAAAAAGTTGAGAAAGCAGTTATTACTGTACCAGCTTACTTTAATGACAGCGAACGTCAAGCAACAAAAGATGCTGGTAAAATTGCTGGATTAGAAGTAGAGCGTATTATTAACGAACCAACAGCTGCTGCATTAGCTTACGGTTTAGATAAAACTGACAAAGATGAAAAAGTGTTAGTTTTCGACCTTGGTGGCGGTACTTTTGACGTTTCTATTTTAGAATTAGGTGACGGTGTATTTGAAGTATTAGCAACTGCAGGTGATAACCGCCTTGGTGGCGATGACTTTGACCAAGTTATTATTGACTATTTAGTAAAAGAATTTAAATCTGAAAACGGTGTTGACTTATCTAAAGATAAAATGGCATTACAACGTTTAAAAGATGCTGCTGAAAAAGCGAAAAAAGATTTATCAGGTGTATCTTCAACTCAAATTTCTTTACCATTCATTTCAGCTGGAGAAGCGGGTCCACTACATTTAGAAATGACTTTATCTCGTGCTAAATTTGAAGAGCTTGCTGATAGTTTAATCGCAAAAACAATGGCTCCAACGCGTCAAGCATTGAGTGATGCAGGTTTATCTACTTCAGATATCGATGAAGTTATTTTAGTAGGTGGTTCAACTCGTATTCCAGCTGTACAAGAAGCAATTAAAAAAGAAATTGGAAAAGAGCCTAATAAAGGCGTTAACCCAGACGAAGTTGTTGCTATGGGTGCTGCTATTCAAGGCGGTGTTATCACGGGTGACGTTAAAGACGTCGTATTACTTGACGTAACACCATTATCATTAGGTATTGAAACTGTAGGTGGACGTATGAATACGTTAATCGAACGTAATACGACAATTCCTACTTCAAAATCACGTGTGTATTCAACTGCTGTTGATAACCAACCATCAGTAGACATCCACGTGCTTCAAGGTGAACGTCCGATGGCTTCTGACAACAAAACATTAGGTCGTTTCCAATTAACAGACATTCCACCAGCACCACGTAACACACCACAAATTGAAGTAACATTTGACATTGACAAAAACGGTATTGTTCACGTTACAGCGAAAGATTTAGGTACAAACAAAGAACAAAAAATTACAATCGAATCCTCTTCAGCATTATCAGACGATGAAATCGAACGCATGGTTAAAGATGCGGAAGAAAATGCGGAAGCAGATAAAAAACGTCGTGAAGAAGCAGATTTACGTAATGAAGCTGATCAACTCGTATTCCAAGTTGACAAAGCATTATCAGACTTAGGTGACAATGTTACTGAGGATGATAAAAAAGAAGCAGAAACGAAAAAAGACGACTTAAAATCTGCCCTTGAAGGTAGCGATATTGAGGAAATCAAATCTAAAAAAGAAGCGCTAGAGCAAGTGATTCAACAATTATCAATGAAAGCATATGAACAAGCGCAACAAGGTCAACAAGATCAAGGACAACAAGGTCAAGCTTCTAATCAAGACGATACTGTTGAAGATGCAGAATTCAAAGAAGTAAAAGACGACGATAATAAATAATATTTGTGTTACACTAAACACGTATCAATAGTCTATCAATATATGAAATAGAGGGGCTAGGACAGCAACGTCCCAGCCTCTTTTCATTCATAAGAAGTAAAAAAGGGAGCGATAGCATTGGCAAAAAGAGACTATTATGAAGTCCTGGGCGTAAGTAAAAGTGCTTCTAAAGATGAAATCAAAAAAGCATATCGAAAATTATCAAAAAAATACCATCCTGATATTAATAAAGAAGAAGGCTCTGATGCGAAATTTAAAGAAATCAGTGAAGCATATGAAGTCTTAAGTGACGAACAAAAACGTCAACGATACGATCAGTTCGGTCATGCAGGAGCACAAGATGATTTTGGTCAAGGTTTTGGAGGTCAAGACTTTTCAGGATTTGGTGGTTCCGGTTTTGAAGACATTTTCAATTCATTCTTCGGCGGTCAACGTCAAAGAGACCCTAATGCGCCACGTAAAGGTGATGATCTTCAATATACAATGACGATCACGTTTGAAGAAGCCGTATTTGGTACGAAAAAAGAAATATCAATTCGTAAAGAAGTTACATGTCACACATGTAATGGTAATGGTGCTAAACCTGGTACGAAAAAGAAAACGTGTTCATATTGTAAAGGTTCTGGACATGTGTCTGTAGAACAAAATACAATTTTAGGCCGCGTTAGAACTGAAAAAGTATGTCCACAATGTAATGGTTCTGGGGAAGAATTTGAAGAATCTTGTCCAACTTGTCATGGACGCGGTACAGAAACTAAAAATGTTAAACTTGAAGTCACGGTTCCAGAAGGTGTAGATAATGATCAACAAATTCGTCTAGCTGGTCAAGGTGCACCAGGTGAGAATGGTGGTCCTGCTGGTGATTTATTTGTTGTATTTAGAGTAAAACCATCTGATAAGTTTACGCGTGATGGTGATGATATATTATACAAACAGAACATTAGTATCGCGCAAGCTACTTTAGGTGATGAAATTAAAGTACCAACATTAAGTGGTCAAGTCATGTTAACAATTCCAGCTGGAACGCAATCAGGTAAGCAGTTCCGTTTAAAAGGTAAAGGCGTTAAAAACGTACATGGTTATGGCCATGGTGATTTATTTGTAAATATAGTTGTTGTAACACCTACAAATCTAACCGATAAACAACGTGAATTATTAAAAGCATTTGCTGAGGAAAGTGGCGAATCTATTTCAGAACAACCTTCTAATTTTAAAGATAAAGCACGTCGTTTCTTCAAAGGAGAATAATAAATGAAATGGATAGAATTATCTGTAGTGGTGAATAATGAAGCAGAAGAAAGTGTCACTGAAATCCTACAAAATGCAGGTTCTAATGGGGTGGCAATAGAAGATTCGAATGAATTACATCGAAAGAGAGAAGATCGATTTGGTGAGATTTTTGCGTTAAATCCTCAAGATTATCCTGAAAATCACATGATTATTAAAGCGTATTACAATGAATCACAATTTACGCGTACCTTACTTGAATCCATTGAGTCTAATATACTCAAACTAGACATTTTAAATCATGACGTTTTCAAAATGACACATCAGGATATCGAAGAATCTGATTGGGAAAACGAATGGAAAAATTATTTTCATCCATTTAAGGCATCTGAAAGATTTTTTATTGTGCCAAGTTGGGAAACTGTTCAAAAAGATGCACAACATTTGTACATTGAACTAGATCCAGGAATGGCGTTCGGCACGGGCGACCATCCAACAACGAGTATGTGTTTGAAAGCGATTGAAAAAATAGTTCAACCTCACCACCGTGTGATTGACGTGGGTACAGGTTCAGGCATTTTGAGCATTGCATCCCATTTGTTAGGTGCCCAACATGTCAAAGCATTAGACTTGGATGAAATGGCAGTTCAAGTTGCAAGAGAAAATTTCAAGAAAAATCATTGTGATTCTCACATTCAAACCACTACAGGTAATTTATTAACAGATGAGCACGACCATTACGATGTAGTCATCGCAAATATTCTTGCACACGTGATTACACTTATGGTTGAAGATGCATATCAAACATTGAATCAAGATGGATTTTTTATTGCTTCAGGAATTATTGATGATAAAGCAGAAACACTTATCAATCAAATGAAAGAAACAGGATTTTCTATTATCGAGACACAACAGGATAATAGTTGGGTCTGTATAACTGCTCAAAAGGTGTGAGATAGATGCAACGGTACTTTTTAAATGAAAACGCTGAGTTACATCAGCGTTTTTTTATAACAAATTCTGAAGATATTCACCATATTCTTAACGTAATGCGTATGGACGTCGGAGATACTATCATTATCAATTTTAATCAACAGCGTACATACGAATCTCAACTCATAACAATACAAAAAGATTGCATCGAAATAGAAACAAGTAGAGAAATAGACTTAAATACTGAAATGCCGCTGAACGTAACAATCTGTAGTGGCCTTATTAAAAGCGATAAGTACGAATGGTTACTACAAAAAGCCACGGAATTAGGGGCGCATCATTTTATTGCCACCCAAATGGATCGGTCAGTTGTAAAATTAAATGTACAAAAAGCGGATAAAAAAGTAGTGCGCTGGCAAAAAATTGTAAAAGAGGCAGCAGAACAAAGTTATCGTCAAATTGTACCAAAAGTGGAATTTATCTCGAATTTCAAAACCATATATGATATGATAAATCAATATGACTATGTACTTATGGCTTATGAAGAATCAGCAAAATCTGGAGAACGCTCACTATTAAAAAACTGTATTCAAAACTTTGCACCTGATGCCAAAATTTTATTATTATTTGGTCCTGAAGGTGGATTTTCTCAAGATGAGGTTGCTGCATTACACAATAAAGTTAAATGTGTTGGCTTGGGACCTCGGATTTTACGTGCCGAAACAGCGCCATTATATGCTCTAAGCGCCATAAGCTATCAATTAGAATTAAAATAGATACAATGAGGTGAATTTATGTCTACTGTTGCATTTCATACTTTAGGTTGCAAAGTAAACCACTATGAAACTGAAGCAATATGGCAACTTTTTAAAGAAGCGTCGTACGACCGTGTAGACTTTGAACAAAATGCGGATGTATTCGTTATCAATACTTGTACTGTGACAAATACGGGAGATAAAAAAAGTCGACAAGTGATTCGTCGTGCAATTCGTAATAATCCTGATGCGGTCATATGTGTAACTGGTTGTTACGCACAAACTTCATCAGCTGAGATTATGGAGATTCCAGGCGTCGATATTGTAGTAGGAACACAAGATCGCCATAAACTCCTTGACTATATTGATACGTTTAAAAATGAACGTCAACCTATTAATGGTGTAAGTAATATAATGAAAAATCGCACGTATGAAGAACTAGATGTGCCGTATTTTACAGACCGTACACGTGCGTCTTTAAAAATTCAAGAAGGATGCAACAATTTTTGCACATTTTGTATTATCCCATGGGCACGTGGTTTAATGCGTTCTCGCGATCCTGAAAAGGTAGTTGAACAAGCATCTACACTCGTACAATCCGGTTATAAAGAAATCGTTTTAACTGGAATCCATACGGGCGGTTATGGCCAAGATTTAAAAAATTACAACTTAGCGCAATTATTACGCGATTTAGAAACAATTGACGGTCTCGAGCGCATTCGTATTTCTTCTATTGAAGCAAGTCAATTAACGGATGAAGTAATAGAAGTATTGCAACAATCTTCAAAAGTCGTCCGTCATTTGCATGTGCCTCTACAGTCTGGATCTGATACGGTTTTAAAACGTATGCGACGCAAATATTCAATGGCACATTTTAGTGAAAGAATTAAGAAATTACACGCCGCATTACCAGGATTAGCAGTTACTAGTGATGTTATCGTAGGCTTTCCTGGTGAAACTGAGGAAGAATTTCAAGAGACATACGACTTCATTGTTAATCATCAGTTTTCAGAACTTCATGTATTCCCATACTCTCAACGTATTGGAACACCTGCAGCACGCATGGACGATCAAATTGATGAACAGATTAAAAATGAACGCGTACACCGACTCATTCAATTAAGTGATCAACTTGCAAAAACGTATGCTTCTCGCTTTGAAAATGATGTCCTTGAAGTTATTCCTGAAGAAAAAGGATCAACAGAAGGTATTTTAGTTGGTTATGCCGATAACTACATGAAAGTTGAATTCGAAGGCGATGAGTCACTCATTGGTCAAATTTGTAAAGTGAAAATTACTCGCGCAGGTTATCCATTAAATCATGGACAATTATTAAGAGTAGTTGATCATGCAACGAACAAATCTGAGGAAGAAGTACTAATTTAAACAGAAATTGTATAATTCAACATTGACCATAATTAAGATTTAATTTATACTAATGTTTACATGGCATAAATCATATGTCATTTATTAACCTATAAAAGTTTTCTTGATATTTGGAGGGAGGGAAATACAGATGTCTAAAACAGTAGTCCGTAAAAACGAATCATTAGAAGATGCTTTACGTCGTTTTAAACGCTCAGTTTCTAAAAGCGGTACAATCCAAGAAGTTCGTAAACGCGAATTCTATGAAAAACCAAGTGTAAAACGTAAAAAGAAATCTGAAGCTGCACGTAAACGTAAATTCAGATAATTATCATTGTGTTGAACTCCCTCAACATTCAAATTAATGATATATAGAGCTTCAAAATCGTTCAAATGTCGAATGATTTTGAAGCTTTTTTGTATTTAGATTTTATGCATTTTAAATAATCTTTATCACTATTAGTATTTTGAAAATTCATGTATACTACTAAGTGAGAGTGAGGTGTATGTTTATGCTACTATCAATACATATGCTAGATTTACTCGGAACAATACAAAACGAAAGTATTTTCACACAATTATCTCAGTGGATTACCTCTCCGTGGGTATCATTGGCTCTCGTGTGTATTTTATTTGTAGGTTTTGTATATCAGCTCTATTCAAAATCTTTTAACTGGGCTGGCATTCTAGCAATCTTAGCGTTACTTTTTATCTTCTTAGGTTATTTAGCAGAAGGTACCATTTCCTTTATTACCATTATGATATTTAGCATCGGCGTAATTCTCGTTATTATAGAATTGTTTGTCGTAGGTGCTGTGTTAGGAATTATAGGTATGGTGCTCATTGTATTTAGTTTAATTACAATGGGTAACAATTTACCTTTAATGTTACTCAGTGTATGTGTCGCATTAATACTATCTATTATTGAATGGGTGATTTTAGTGAAGTTTTTCAAAAAGAAAATATCGTTATTTGAAAATGTTGTATTGAAAGACTCTACTAACACTGAGTCAGGATATACATCGTACAATGACCGTTCATACCTTGTCGGTGCAACTGCATTGACACTCACAGATTTACGACCAGCTGGTTTAATTCTTTTTGAAAACGAACGTATTGATGCTGTATCAGAAGGGTCTTTTATTAACAAAGATGTTAAGGTGGAAATCATTGAAGTAGAAGGAACACGCGTCGTTGTACGCGAAATACAATCAAATTAAGAAGGAGCATTCATATGTTAACAACTGGTTTTATTTCTTTTATCATTATTGCCGTGCTTGTCATTGTGGCATTGATGATCTTATTTTCATTCGTTCCTGTTGGACTATGGATATCAGCATTAGCAGCAGGTGTCCACGTGGGCATCGGTACTTTAGTAGGTATGCGTTTACGTCGTGTATCTCCTAGAAAAGTTATCGGTCCGTTAATTAAAGCGCATAAAGCAGGGTTACAATTAACAACGAATCAACTTGAATCACATTACTTAGCTGGAGGGAATGTTGACCGTGTGGTAGATGCAAACATTGCAGCACAACGTGCCGACATCAACTTACCATTTGAACGCGGCGCTGCAATTGATTTAGCAGGTCGTGACGTTTTAGAAGCGGTACAAATGTCCGTTAATCCTAAAGTGATTGAAACACCATTCATTGCCGGTGTGGCTATGAACGGTATCGAAGTAAAAGCTAAAGCGCGTATCACAGTACGTGCAAATATCTCACGTTTAGTTGGTGGTGCTGGTGAAGATACGATTATTGCACGTGTTGGTGAGGGGATTGTATCTACAATTGGTTCTAGTAAACACCACACAGAAGTGTTAGAAAACCCTGATAACATTTCTAAAACAGTATTAAGTAAGGGGTTAGACTCAGGTACTGCATTTGAAATCTTATCTATCGATATTGCTGATGTTGATATTAGTAAAAACATCGGTGCAGACCTTCAAACTGAACAAGCCATCGCGGACAAAAATATTGCCCAAGCTAAAGCAGAAGAGCGTCGTGCAATGGCGGTAGCTCAAGAGCAAGAAATGAAGGCTCGTGTTCAAGAAATGCACGCGAAAGTTGTGGAAGCTGAAGCTGAAGTGCCACTCGCAATGGCTGAAGCGTTACGTTCTGGGAATATTGGTGTTAAAGACTACTACAATTTAAAAAATATCGAAGCTGATACTGGAATGAGAGAAGCAATTAATAAGAGTTCGCAAAAATCTCAAGAAAATAAAAGTGAACATTAATGAGGTGAGGGTATGAGCATTGGAGTTATCATTTTTATCATTACGATTGTCATTTCTATTATCTCTGCAATTAATGATAAAAGTCATGAAAAGCGTAAGCAATCTCCACAGCAACCTCCAACATCAAATCCTCCTAAATCTTTTATGGATAAAGTTGAACAAACTTTGAAAGAATGGGAGATGGAATTTGATACACAAAAAAGTGAAGATGTGTTCTTACCTAAAGAGACACATTCTGAACCTAAACCGGTAAAACAAAAGCAACATCCTAAAAAGGTTCAAAAAAGCGAGATACCTTCTGAAAGAAAACGTGTAGATACACAACGTCAAGAACAACAAGTTCAAAAAGAATTGTTAGATATGTTAAGAAGTGATATCGATTCTTTAAATGATACATTTGATCGAGAACGCCAAAAACATATTCATCGCATTGAACAACGTGCACGTCAAATCATAGATGATAAATATCTTTCTCCAAGAACCAAACGCATGAAACTTAAACAATTACTATCCTCATCACAACAACCCGCTATGGCTAAAGGGGATTTAACTTTTTCAGATAATGAAGTTGTGAATGGCATAATTTGGGCCGAGGTTATTGATAAACGTAAACAATTAAATTAACTCACTTTCATAGATCAAGGCATTACTCGATATCGAGAACGTGCCTTGATTTTATTTTACTTCTTAACTTAATAATACAGTTGAATTAAATGCGTCATATTTCTTTTATTACCAGTTATAATTAGATGACTTAATCGTATAGCAACATGATATAATAGAAACAAACATGTTAGATTAATGATTGGAAGCATTTTAACATGTTTGGTACATTAATCATACATTACTTTGTAAAGGAGTTCGTATATGCCTGAAATGATTCAAATCGATGACATTCATCAAGCACAAGCACTATTTGGTAATAATGACGAATATATCCACCTTATAGAAGACGCTTTCGATGTTGTCATTCACGCTAGAGGGCAAGAAGTAGCCGTGCAGGGGCAACAAGTTGATGCAGTGACGAAAGCCGAATCCGTTTTAACAAATCTATTAAAAGTAATAGAACAAGGGGCAACGATCACTGTTAAAGACGTACAAGCTGCGATAAAAATGGCCCACAATCATACAATTGATCAACTTATTGATCTTTATGAAGAAGAAATTGCGAGAGATGCGCATGGTAAAATCATTAGAGCCAAAACGATGGGACAACGTATGTATATACACGCAATTAAAAATAATGATTTGGTTTTTGGAATAGGGCCTGCAGGTACAGGTAAAACATTTTTAGCCGTTGTTGTGGCTGCAAAAGCTCTACGTATGGGTCAAGTTAAACGGATTGTTTTAACAAGACCAGCTGTTGAAGCTGGTGAATCTCTAGGATTTTTACCTGGTGACTTAAAAGAAAAAGTAGATCCATATTTACGTCCACTCTATGACGGTTTGAATACAGTATTAGGTGTAGAAGCTACTGAACGGCTAATTGAAAGAGGTGTAATAGAAATTGCGCCATTAGCATATATGCGTGGACGTACACTTGAAGATGCTTTCGTCATTTTAGATGAAGCACAAAATACGACACATGCTCAAATGAAGATGTTTTTAACACGTTTAGGGTTTGGTTCTAAAATGGTTGTTACAGGAGATAAAACTCAAGTTGATTTACCGAAAGGGGTTAAAAGTGGTCTCATTGAAGCAGAATCTCGATTAAAGTCCATCAAAGGGCTTAGTTTTCAATATTTAGATCAAGCAGATGTTGTGCGTCACCCATTAGTCGGACGAATTATCTCAAGTTATGAGGAGGATAACTAATGTTTACCATTGATTTTAATGATCACACGAATAAAGTTCACGATGATTGGTATAAACAAATTGAATCACTCTTAACCTTTGCTAAAGATCAAGAAAATATCACAGAAGACGCTGAACTTTCAGTGACATTTGTCGATAAAGATGAAATTCAAGCTATTAACCGCGATTATCGTGATAAAGATAAAGTAACGGATGTCATTTCATTTGCCTTTGAAGAAGATGAAACGGTATTTGAAGGGATGGATATGCCAAGAGTCTTAGGAGATATTATTATTTGTACTGATGTGGCACAAGAGCAAGCACTTCAATATAATCATTCTTTTGAGCGCGAGTTAGGATTTTTAGCTTTACATGGTTTCTTACATTTGCTTGGTTATGATCATATGAATGAAACAGATGAACAACAAATGTTTCAACGTCAAGACGACATCTTAAATGCATATGGTCTTTCGAGGGACGTATGATTAAACGGTTTAAACCCGCTCTCATAGGTGCCATTACACTTTTAAAAAAAGATATCAATTTCTTACTGCATATTTTATGCGCAGTCTTGGTCATCATTACCGGGATTTTATTAAAGCTTTCTGCTGTAGAGTGGATGTTTTTATGCATTGCTATTTTTACTGTTTTAATCACAGAGGCAATGAATACTGCGATTGAATATGCCGTGGATTTAACTACGATGGAGTATCATGTTTGGGCGAAACATGCGAAAGATATAGCTGCTTTTGCGGTATTACTCGCATCAATTTTAGCAGTCATCATAGGGTTAATCATTTTTATCCCTAAAATTATATAAGGGCGTGATAATATGAGTTACACGGAAAAACATTTTAATGAAGTCAGAAAAGCACAACAACGTGCCTATGCACCCTATAGTAATTTTAAGGTAGGTGCGTATTTATTAACAAAAGACGGTCAAGCCTTTTATGGAGCAAACGTAGAAAATGCAGCCTATCCATCTACTTGTTGCGCTGAGAGATCAGCACTGTTTGCAGCAATTAGTCAAGGATATAAGCCGGGTGATTTTGAATCGATCACGGTAACGGTTGATAGCCCTGAAGTCTCATCACCTTGTGGAACATGTCGACAAGTTCTTAAAGAATTGTGTGACGACGACATGCCCGTTTATATGACTAATCAAACTGGAGACATGAAAATGCTCACTGTACATGAACTTCTCCCATTAGGATTCTCAGGAAAGGATTTAACCTAATATGACAGAATATAAATCAGGTTTCGTAACGATTATCGGTCGCCCGAATGTTGGGAAATCTACATTTGTAAACCGTGTTATCGGTCATAAAATTGCAATTATGTCTGATAAAGCACAAACTACTCGTAATAAAATTCAAGGGGTCATGACGACCAATGATGCACAAATTATTTTTTTAGACACACCAGGCATTCATAAACCTAAACATAAATTAGGCGATTATATGATGAAAGTGGCTAAAAACACTTTATCAGAAATTGATGCCGTCATGTTTATGGTTAATGTGAATGAAGACATCGGTCGCGGTGATGAATATATTATGGAAATGCTTAAAAATGTTAAAACACCCGTCTTTCTAGTGTTAAATAAAATAGACTTAGTACATCCTGACGCTTTAATGCCTAAAATTGAAGCATATCAAGCGTATATGGATTTCACTGAAATCATACCTATCTCAGCTTTAGAAGGCTTAAATATTGAACACTTTATTCAAGTATTAAAATCATATTTACCTGAAGGACCACAATATTATCCAGACGGTCAAATTTCCGATCATCCAGAACAATTCGTCGTAAGTGAACTTATTCGAGAAAAAATTCTTGAAACTACCACTGAAGAAATACCACACTCAATTGGCGTCAATGTGGAACGTATGGTTCAAGAATCGGAAGACCGCGTGCATATAGAAGCAACAATATATGTCGAACGCGATTCTCAAAAAGGTATTGTCATCGGTAAAGGCGGCAAGAAATTAAAAGTAATTGGCCAACGTGCTCGCATGGATATTGAACATTTACTTGGTTCAAAAGTATATTTAGATTTATGGGTTAAAGTTCAAAAAGATTGGAGAAATAAATCTAATTTCATTAAGCAAATGGGTTACGTGGAAGACGAGTAGTAGGGATTAAAGGCGGTGTATACATGCTCATTAAACAAAATGGAATCATCATTAAGTCAGTGGATTATGGTGAATCGGATCGTATTATCACAATTTTGAATGAGCACGGTGCAAAAATCCCACTTATGGTGAGACGTGCCAAAAAGGTAAAATCTGGATTTCAAGCAACAACACAGCCTTTTGTTAAAGCATTATTTATTTATAATAAGTTTCGTGGAATGGGCACATTAACATCCATTGACGTAATTGATTTAAACTATAATTTGAGAATGGATATTTATGCGAATAGTTATGCTAGCCTTTGTTTAGAAATCATCGAACGTTCCATGGAACAAGATGAAATTAACAAACATATGTATCAATTACTTACTTTTGCAATTGAGCGAATCAATCAAGACGTGTCTCCACAATTAATAGCGAACATCGTCATGTTGAAATGTTTACCACGTCATGGAATTTCTCTACAATTAGACAAATGTGTGATTACGCAGTCTCAAAACAGTGAAGATTTATCAGCATATAGCTTTAAATTTAAAGGTGTTATTTCAAAACAAGTCATGTATCAAGATACTCACGCATTACCTTTATCAAACAAAACAATTTATATCATGCATGTGTTACAACAATTAAAACTTTCACAAATTAATGAATTGCGTATTCACCAAAATATTGTTGATGAAATGTCTACATTTATTTTAATGATTTACAAAGAATATCTAGGATTATTTTTCAAGAGTCAAAGGCTTATCAATCAGCTCAAGCGTAGTGCATTAGACATTTTAGATGATTCTAAACCAACACATTAATTTTATATTGTACTTGTAATGATATAAAAATGAGCAGTGAAGTTCTCTTCATTTCCACTAAAATGTAATGGTGTTTAGTGAAACGTTTTAAAAATTTATCATAACTTAAAAAACAGCCTCCAAATATCATTTGAAGGCTGTTTTTTTATTTGATTTATTGTATCTACATATGGAAATCATCTATGTGCTTGATGACGTTAAAATTTCACTTTTTCAGCTAAAAATGATTTAAGATCATTGATTGACATACGAACTTGTTCCATAGAATCACGATCACGTACTGTGACTTGATTATCTTCTAGAGAGTCAAAATCAAAAGTAATGCAATATGGCGTACCGATTTCATCTTGACGACGATAACGTTTACCAATTGATTGAGATTCATCAAAGTCTACCACAAAATCTTCGCTTAATTGTTCATACACTTTAATCGCTTCTGCAGATAATTTTTTACTTAATGGCAGAACAGCTGCTTTATATGGTGCAAGTGCAGGGTGGAAGTGTAATACGGTACGCGCATCTTTACTGCCTTCTACACCTTCTTCTTCATAGGCATCACATAAAAATGCAAGCGTCACACGATCAGCACCTAAAGAAGGCTCAATACAATAAGGAATATATTTTTCGTTTGTTTCAGGATCATGGTATTTAAAGTCTTCTCCCGAATGTTCACTATGTTGTTTTAAGTCAAAGTCTGTACGACTTGCGATACCCCATAATTCACCCCAACCAAACGGGAATTTGTATTCGATGTCTGTCGTAGCATTAGAGTAATGTGATAACTCATCTTCATCATGGTCACGTAAACGCGTATTTTCCTTATGAAGCCCTAAATCAGTTAACCATTTCGCAGCATAATCTTTCCAATACGATTGCCATTCAATCTCAGTTCCTGGCTTACAGAAAAATTCTAATTCCATTTGCTCGAATTCACGTGTACGGAAAATAAAGTTACCAGGTGTAATTTCATTACGGAATGATTTACCTACTTGACCAATACCAAATGGTAATTTTTTACGCATCGAACGTTGTACATTCTTATAATTTACAAAAATACCTTGAGCTGTTTCAGGGCGTAAGAAAATTTCGTTTGTTGAATCTTCAGTTACACCTTGGAATGTTTTAAACATTAAATTAAATTGGCGAATATCTGTCCAATTTGCTGTTCCACTAACAGGGCAGGTAATACCTTCTTCGTCAATGATGCGTTTCATTTCTTCAAAACTTAATCCGTCAGCGATGAAGTTTTCGTCACCTTTAACGTTATGCATATAATCTTCAATAATTTTATCTGCACGATAACGAATTTTACTGTCTTTATTATCAATCATAGGGTCGTTGAAATTGCCTAAGTGACCTGAAGCTTCCCATGTTTTAGGATTCATTAAAATTGCTGCGTCTAAACCAACATTGTATGGAGATTGCGTTATAAATTTTTTCCACCAAGCTTTTTTAACGTTATTTTTTAATTCCACACCTAATGGACCATAGTCCCAAGTATTAGCTAAACCTCCATATATTTCGCTACCAGGAAATACAAAACCTCTATGCTTTGCAAGTTGCACAATTTTATCCATATTTTTTTCCATTCTAAAACACTCCTTAAAAAATATAAAAAGTCCCAAGCCAAAGAAAATACTTTGCCTTGGGACGAATTAATGTATTAATCCGCGGTTCCACCCAAATTAGTGTGTCCACTCACTTTTATTCACATTTTGAAAATTAGGCCATTTTATGTGTTAAGCTTTCACCATCCTTAACTCGCTTTAACTATAAGTTTAAAGTAATCTATTCTGTTTCGCAAGCAAAATCATAATTGTCTACACGTTGATAAACCGTTATAATGGTAAATGAATGTTTTAAAAATGTCGTAGTGATTACATACTGATTTGTATACTTCATCAAATCAAACGTTCCATATGAAAATAAATATGATGCTAGTATCTTAAAGGAGGCATTTCTGCTATTTAATTAGCATAACCAATTGGTTTTAAATATGCAGAGATCGATATAGAACTGAGTAAACGTCAAGAACACATTGTTGATATCGTAAAAAATTCAGGTCCTATCACTGGTGAAAAAATTGCTGAACAACTTAATCTCACACGCGCAACTTTAAGACCTGATCTTGCTATTTTAACAATGGCGGGATATTTAGAAGCAAGACCACGTGTAGGTTATTTTTATTCAGGTAAATCAAGCTCACAATTGCTTACTGAACAACTCAAGCATTATATCGTTAAAGATTATCAATCACATCCAGTTATTTTAAAAAGTGATGTTACTGTCTATGATGCAATCTGCGCGATTTTTATTGAAGATGTAGGAACATTGTTTATCGTTAATGAAGATAATGATTTGGTAGGTGTATGTTCTAGAAAAGATTTACTACGTGCATCCATGGCAGGACAAGATATTCATAATATTCCTGTACATATTATTATGACTAGAATGCCTAATATCGTTCTTTTAGAAGAAGATGACCTTCTTTTATATGCAGCACGTCAAATGATTTCTAAAGAAATAGATTCCATACCGATTGTGAAATCAAAAGGCGATGGAAAATATGCTGTAACTGGACGTATTTCTAAAACGACAATCACTAAACTTTTCGTTTCTTTATTCGATCAATAGGAGGGTTAATGACGCATGACGAAAGTGAAAATTATTATTGCCTCAGACTCAGTAGGTGAAACTGCAGAACTTGTTGCCAAAGCCTGTATTTCTCAATTTAAAAACGTTGAAAGCACTGCCGATATTATACGCTACCCATATATAGAAACGAAGCAAAATATAGATGAAATTATTCAAATGGCTAAAGAAAATAATTCAATGATTATTTATACGCTAGTGCGCCCAGATATTCGCGCCTACATGGCGAATTTAATTAATGAAAATAATCTCAAATCCGTAGATATTATGGGACCCATTATGTCTATGATGGAAGCAACATTTCAACAACAACCTATCAATGAACCTGGAATCGTCCACAAACTGGATGAAGATTACTTCAAAAAAATTGAAGCCATGGAATTTGCGGTTAAGTACGATGACGGTAAAGATCCTAAGGGTCTTCCTAAAGCTGATATTGTACTCATCGGTGTTTCACGTACGTCGAAAACACCAATCTCACAATACCTTGCACATAAACGCTATAAAGTCATGAATGTGCCTATTGTTCCTGAAGTTAATCCACCAGAAATGTTATTTGAAATTGATCCAAAAAAATGTATTGCTTTAAAAATTTCATCTGAAAAATTGAATGCAATTCGTAAAGAACGATTAAAGCAACTTGGATTATCTGATTCAGCGCGATATGCAACAGATACTCGTATTGAAGAAGAATTAGAGTATTTCAATAAAATCGTCGATCGTATTGGCTGCCCTGTATTAGATGTATCCAATAAAGCTATTGAAGAAACTGCTAATAATATTATACAAATTATTGAGCATAATAATTTCTTTTCAAATT
>NZ_PPQF01000050.1 GCF_002901865.1 Staphylococcus agnetis | reverse complement strand
AGATGTGTATAAGAGACAGAATTAATACAGCTGACAAACAGCATGTACAAGTCAATGTTGCTGATAAAGGCGTTCCTGTTGCCGTTCAAAACTTGGCTCAAAAAGAGTACCTTTCTTACGTCACTTCTTTAGACAAATTATATAACAAAGAAAAATCATCCTACACATTAGGTGAACCTTTCAAAATCTATAAGTTTAATAAAAAAAGTGATGGTAACTATTACTTCCCTGTATTAGATGAGAAAGGTAACGTCTCTTACATTGTTACAATATCTCCTAAAACCGCTAAAAATCCTGATTTAAAATCGAATTATACGATTAACGTCTCTCCATTTTTATCAAAAGCTTTAAATCAATACAAAAATCAAGACATTACAATTTTAACCAATTCTAAAGGTTATTATGTGCTCACTCGAAATCATAAAGCTAAACAAGTTTTAAAAACCCCACGTTTAAGTAAAGATAACTTAAAAGAATCAGATGATACGTCGAAAGTGACAGATATTACTGAATTCAAACATAAAGCCTCTGTTACAAAACCTACACGTCAATATCAAAAAAATACTGCGACATATAATAATATGTACGTAAATAAACTTAAAAACTTCAAAATCCGTGAACAACAAGGTAATAATGGTTGGTGTGCGGGTTATACAATGGCTGCATTATTAAATGCCACTTACAATACTGATAAGTATTATGCTGAAGGTGTAATGAGGTATCTTCACCCAGATTTAACTGGCGAAGATTTTCAATTTACTGGTTTAACCTCTGATGAAATGATTAAATTTGGAAGAGATCAAGGTAGAGACCCAAAATTATTAAACAGAATGACTTCATATGATGAAGTAAATGATCTCACTAATCAAAATAAAGGGATTGCCATTTTAGGAAAACAAATTGAATCCACTAATGGTCTTCATGCTGGTCATGCAATGGCTGTAGTTGGAAATGCAAAATTGGAAAACGGTAAAGAAGTCATTATCGTTTGGAATCCATGGGATAGAGATTTTATGACACAAGATGCACAAAGTAGAGTTATTCCAGTATCTAATGGTGATCATTATCACTGGTATTCTTCTATCTACGGATATTAATAGCGATTAAATTAGAAAGGATTTTATAGTATGACACATTTTGACGTATTTAGTATAGATAAACAATGTTCTATCGAGGAAACGCAAGATCTTCTTCATTTACTTAAGGGAGAGTGGTACCCTGAAGGTATAGATACGAAACCTTTGAAGTTTAAACTGGACTCACCTGATGCTTCTCATTTTATATGTGAACGCGTCAATAAAACACGCCATGATATTTTACTGTATCATAAAAAGAACAGCTCAATTATTATAGAAATACACATCGCTCATCCAACTGAAATTATACTAAATATTAAAAATGTAAATGCTTTAGGAACCTCACCTAAAATGACTTTTATCAAGAAGTAACACCCTGTGTTTTTAAATAAGCAACTCTCCTTCGCTCATAAATTTCATAAATATATTTTGCCCTTTTTATAAAGAGAGGTGGCGGCGTCATCGGTTAAATTTATTTTCTCCGCCCACCTCAAATCATTGATTGTAGATGCAAACTATTGAAAGCCTTCAAAATTCTCACTTGAATTTCGAAGGCTTTCTTCACTGTGACTCCCCGCAATATACGTTTAAATACATACTTGAAGGTGAACTTTTTATATTATGAATAAAATCAATCTGAGATTTACAATTACTTAACAATATCACCATTTATTTAATGACAAAATGTAACTTTTCACTTACAATAACATAGGGTTAAGTAAAGGAGTCATAACTATGATTGAAGCCATTATTTATAATATATCAGTATCCATTGCTGGTATCTATCTATTTCACCGTCTTCAATATGCAGAATCTCACGATTTTAGGTTCTCAAAAAGTTATATTACTGTATTGATGACGATTGTTGGATTATTACTGGCACTTTATCCAGTTCCTATTGAAACATATCACATTCAACTTTCATTTGTTCCTTTATTATTTTTAGGCCGTTATACGAATGCGTTCTATACATTCATATCGGCATTACTGATTGCAACAGTGAGCTACTTTGTCCTAGCGACACCATTAATATTTGCAATTACACTTTTAATGATAGCAATCGTAGTGAGTACTATTGGACCATTTATAAGACAAAATCATATTATTGCCATTCAAATTTTAAATATTATTACAATCGTACTACTATGTATCATCGCCATATTTGTACCGAGTTTCGATATCATTGAAGTCTTATATTTACTCCCATTATCCATCATTGCGACATTAATCACTGCACTTTTTTATGTTGATTTACATCGGTTCTTTACTCTCATTGATCGTTACGATAACGAAAGTAAAATTGATTATTTAACCGGCTTAGGAAATGTAAAAGAGTTTGATCGTCATCTTAATGCACTCACGCAACGTGCTGAAGCTAAAAAACAAAGTCTCGCATTAATATTAATTGATATCGATGGGTTCAAAGATGTAAATGATGCGCATTCACATGAGGCTGGTGATGCTATTTTAAAACAGATTTCACACCTACTTCAAAATTATGTGCCACCAAAACATAAAATCTTTAGAAACGGTGGCGAAGAGTTTTCTATTGTTATTAAAAATTATTCATTAGATGAATGTGTGAAATTAGCCGAAAGTATCCGTAAAGGGGTAGAAAAATCTAATTTTCATTTACCTAATAAATCGGTTATTAAGTTATCAGTTTCTATTGGTGTAGGCTATTTAACAAATGAAGATTACAAATCACAACGTAAGGTCTTTAAAGATGCAGACGATATGTTGCATATCGCTAAAAATGAAGGTCGTAATAAAGTGATGTTTAATCCAATTATTAAACTCAAATAACAAACCATCTAAGATAGTTGTCAACTCCCGAAGTCATTGCATGTAACAGAACGATTTCGGGAGTTACACTTATATATCTTTAGATGGTTTCATTTATGTTGCTATATAGGTGACAATAACAAAATGAATAACCTCACCGACTAGCACGTCACGAAATATGAGATAATGGGATAAGAATCCTGATGTTATTTATTCAATAAACATGTTAAGTGATTGAAACATGCCAACATTATATCAAATGATGGTCCAAACTATTCTGTTTTTGAAATCACACACATGATAAATTATCAACGTTTTCTACCTCAGTCTCTTGCAACATCACCCTATCACATGTAGACTGACAATTGATTTAAAAGATAAGGAGGAGAAGCACATGGCAGATTCCTTAACAATTATCGATGAAAATAAAGTCATTGATGTTGTGCTATTAGCTGGAAAAGTTTTATTAGAAAGTGGTGCCGAAACATACCGTGTTGAAGATACCATGGGGCGAATTGCGGCGAGTTTTGGTCTCGAAGATACGTACGCATTTGTCACATCAACAGCAATCATGTTTTCATTAAACGACCGTACGAATACGCGTTTAGTACGTGTACGCGAAAGAACAACAGATCTTGAAAAGATTGCGATTGCCAATAATGTTTCTCGAAAAATTTCGCAAAATCAACTGACTTTAGATCAAGCAAAATCCGAGTTAATCCATCTTGAGCATGCGTCACTACAATATTCGTTTATTCTAAAATTTATTTCAGCTGCTATTGCTTCTGGGTTCTTTCTATTTATGTTTGGTGGCGTCGCGCATGATTTTATTTATGCTGTTATGGCTGGTGCCGGTGCATTTTTAACATTTGACCTCGTTCAACGCTATATTCAAATTAAATTTTTCTCTGAATTTATAAGTTCCATGGTTGTTATTACTATTGCTGCCTCTTTTACAAAGTTAGGAATGACGGTCAACCAAGATATCATAACGATTGCTGGGGTTATGCCCTTAGTTCCTGGTATTTTAATTACCAACGCTATACGTGATTTAATGGCTGGAGAACTCCTTGCAGGTATGTCACGCGGTGTTGAAGCTGCGCTTACTGCATTTGCTATTGGGGCTGGCGTAGCAGTCGTATTAATTATATTTTAGGAAGGTGTGTAGAAAATGACGTATATGTTTTATTATATTGCTCAATTTTTAATCAGTTTTATTTCCACAATGTTATTTTCAATAATCTTTAACGCACCTAAAAAATTACTTGTTGCTGTAGGTTTTGTTGGCGCAATGGGATGGATCATTTATAAATTCACGATTGATTTAAATTATGGAGCTGTTCCGGCCGCCTTTTTAGGTAGCTTTATTTTAGGTGTAATGAGTCACGTTATGAGCCGGCGTTACAAACGTCCTGTTATTATCTTTATCGTCCCTGGTATTATTCCACTTGTACCCGGTGGCGCCGCTTATGAAGCGACACGGTTACTTGTTTCAAATGAATATACCAAAGCTGTGAACCAATTTTTAGAAGTTACTTTAACTTCTGGCGCGATTGCATTCGGGATATTATGTGCTGAAATCTTTTATTACATTTATACGCGAATGAAACACCACTATGCTAAACTAAAAGGTAAGTCTTACAAAAGAGGCTATCATATGAATAATCGTATATAAGGGAGTGTTAACATGAAAGCAAACATCATCGAAAGATTAGAACGTTATGTCAAAATTAATACACAATCCGACCCCAAAAGCGAATCGACACCATCTTCTAGCGTACAGTGGGATTTACTACGTTTATTAGAAGATGAACTTAAATCAATGGGTTTGAAAACGGAATTAGATGGCCATGGGTATTTATTTGCCACGCTTGAAAGTAACACGCAAAAAACCGTTCCTACAGTTGGATTTTTAGCACATGTAGACACATCCCCTGACTTTAATGCTAAAGACGTATCACCTCAAATTGTCGAAAACTATGACGGCGGTATCATTCATTTAGGCGATTCTGGCAAAACTATAGATCCTCAAGTTTTTCCTGATATGCATCAAGTCAAAGGCCATACATTAATGACTACCGATGGTACAACTCTCCTCGGTGCGGATGATAAAGCCGGCATTGTAGAAATCATGGAGGCACTGCAATTTTTAATCGATCACCCAGAAATTAAACACGGACGCATACGCATTGGATTTACTCCTGACGAGGAAATTGGACGCGGGCCACATCAATTCGATGTCGAACGATTTAATGCTGATTTTGCTTATACGATGGATGGCAGTCAGTTAGGCGAATTGCAATTTGAAAGCTTTAACGCTGCTGAAGCGCACATCTTCTTTGAAGGAGTCAATGTGCACCCAGGTTCTGCTAAAGATAAAATGGTGAATGCCCTATCGCTCGCAACGTCATTTCACTCACAATTGCCTAAAAAAGAAGTTCCTGAACATACTGAAGGTTATGAAGGCTTTTACCATTTAACAGAAATGAATGGCACTGTTGAAAAAGCATCGTTACACTATATCATACGTGATCATGACTATGAAACATTTGAAAAACGCAAACAAAAATTGATTCAACTTCAAAAAGACATTAACACGCAATACTACTACGATCCTGTTCGTATTGTGATTAATGACCAATATCGCAATATGGCTGAAAAAATCACGCCACATCCGCAAATTATTGAAATACCAAAACGTGTTTATAAAGCGTTGGACATTACACCAAATACTGCACCAATACGCGGTGGGACGGACGGCTCTCAATTGTCATTTATGGGCCTCCCTACACCGAATTTATTTACAGGTTGTGATCATTTTCATGGTCCATATGAATACGCATCAATTGATGTGATGGCACAAGCTATCAAAGTCATTGTAGGTATTGTTCAAGAAATTGAAAAAGAAGCATAAATAAAACCGGCGAAATTAGGAAAGTCATCATTCCTAACTTCGTCGGTTTCTTTATAAAGATGCTTTTAATAAATTGATAGATTGAATTACATGTGTACGGAGTTGCACTCCTAATTTAAAATCTGGATAAAGCGGTGGCATTTCATCAAATAAATTGAACATTGCAGTTATACCTTGTTTTTCATAACGTTCAAATTTCTCAGAAGTACCGCATATGGCTACAGCAACTTTATCATATTGATGGGCTAATTCAGCAATACGTAATGATGACGTATCAATAACCAAATCACGTTCATTGATGCCTTCACCAAAGATGATAAGGTCAGCTTGTTTGACTAAAGATTCGAGACCAGTAATTTGATCTACCAGTTCGTGACTTGTCATTAATTCAGCATTAAACATTGCTTTAAATACAGCAGCAATACCCCCACCAGCGCCACCACGCTCAATGTGACCCAATGATAGTTGTAACTCGTGTTTTAAAATCTCACTGAAATACCAAATTAAATTGTCGATTTCAACCGCTTCATCACGCGATAAGTGTAATGCTTGGTAACTTTGTAAAATGGCACTATGCTTACCGTACATTTTACTATCAAAATCAATCAGAATTTGAAAGTGCGTTTGATTCAATCTTTCATCTAGTCCACGCGTATCTATACGACGGATATGCTTCAGTTGATTTAATCCTTTTCGCATATCTACAATCTCGCCATCATCGTTATAAAATACTGCACCTAACGCTTGTAACAATCCTGCACCGCCGTCAAATGTGTCAGTTCCTCCAACAGATATCGCTATTGTTTTCGCATTTTTACTTAAAGCATGATGAATGACTTCACCAAGGCCGTAACTTGTATGATTCAAATAATTAGATGTTCCCTTTAAAAATTGTTCAGCTTGAATCACGGTCAAACCATCTTCTGTTTGACCGTAACGCACTTCTATATCATTCATTTCTGCATCATGCGCCTGAATACGATATTGTGTTCCTGATTTCCACATAAATACAGAATTTAATAATTCGTGTCGACCATTAAATAATGGTACTTGCACGATGTCTGCATCTTTAATTTGACTCGCAACCGCTTCTTCAACATACCGGTTGGCGTCATAACTTGAAAGGATGCCATTAAATTCGTCCATCGCTACGAGTACTCTCATATTTGTCACCTCTTGACATGTTTAATTATTATCCATTATAGCCTTGCTTGATATTTAAATACAAATGAACAGAACGCCAATAGGTCATGACATTTAACCTAAAAGCGTTCTTAATCACTTTACTCAGCTTTAGCTAATGTTGCGACAGTAATTTGATCATGATTGCCATGCCAAGTCGCTATACCATTCACAAAATAGAATGCTTGGGGTGACTCATGTTTAACCCCTGTTTTCTCTTCAATATAATTGGATAATTCGCGTTCTTCTTGAACGATGAGATAATACCCATCCATATCCCTTTCATAAAGGAATTTATTAAATTGATCCATTGCACGTTCTGATATCGGGCACGTATTACTATGTTTTAATACAAAGATATATGGATTCTGTTGGATGACTTGTTCAAACTGATCAATAGACGTCAGCTTCGTCGCCATACTTTTCACCTCTAAGTTATTTTCTTGTTTATTATTTTATTCGTACATCTTGTGTATTTTCTCAATGGTATTCATTATACACATAATCTAAGTTATTGTTAACCTTATTTTAAAAAACGATATTCCCAGTTAAGGAAATGTTATTGCAATTTACTTTCAATTTCATCATTTTTTTCATTATATTTCGCTTCATAAGCCTCTAATTCTTCAGGCGTTTTAACAATCTGTTTAATATTTATTTTAGATAAACGGTGACTATAAGTCGCACTTTGGGCACGTTCTTTATAAAAATCTTCTAAAGCATAATTCATTTGAATCGCATTTTGGCGTGCTTTATTTACGTTTGCATCGTTAATGCGCAGTTGATTTAATGTTTTTACATTTTGTTCAATAACTGGCACTACTTCTGATTTAATACTTTCAGATTGTTGACGCCCATCTTTTTCTTCAAGCACATTCGTGGCCACTCTCTTAATATGCGCATTTTGATTAATGAGCGTTTCTTCAAGTTGCTCACTTTCATTATTGCCATTTTGTGTCGCTTTAGATGCCATTAAATTGCGCTCTACCTTTGAACGTAATGCGTCAAATTTTTGAGTATGCGCTACAATATTTTCGTTTGATTCAATTGTTTGTAAATACAATGAAAGGAACGCTTCTATTCGTTTAAGTGCATGTTCTTTTTTCTTCACTGCTTCCATATAGGTTGTTTTTAAAGTATCTAACTCATGATTGTTTGCGGGTAATTGATTTGCCGCTTTTTTGTAGACATTAAATTTTGGCTCTAACGTATGTTGCATCGTTTCGTTTTTCTTTTCAAACAATGCTTTATTATCCTCTATAGCATCATTACGATTTATTGATTTAAGTTGTTCTAAATGAGCTGCCTCAAGTTCATTATAATAAGCTTTTTCTTTTTGTTCGACTATTTTCATTTTATGGTCAAAAGTTGCTTTTTCTTGCGCATTATGATGACCACAACCTACAAGTGCCAATAGCATTAAAATTACAAGTAAACATAAGAAAATATGCTTCATAGCATCCCTCCTTATAGATTTTTCTCCAATCATATTCAACTTAAAAATGATGTATGGTATAGTAGTTCAGAATTTATGAATAATAAAAGGAGTATACGATGTATCACCACGTTCAACCATTTATCTCAAAATCATCTCAAATGAACTATAACGAACAGTATCAAGCATACCGTGAAATATTATTTAACCTTTTAGACTCACCTATTAAAAGTACCCAACATATAGGTGGAACAAAACATTTTAACTACCCTACTGAACCAATCCTTGATATTTTGGTCGGTGTTGATAATTTACATGATATTACCTCTTTAGATGAAAAGCGTTTGAATTACGCTGGATTTTATCGTATACATCAGCCAATGTATAAAAAAGTACTAATGGCAAAGTTCAATAATTTAACTGAATTAAAACAAACCGTACGATTACACATTATTCAACGCAACACTGAAACATATCATCAGTATGAAGCACTAGATGCATTACTCACTTCAAATCCAATGGCAATAGCACAATTTAAAGCATTTAAGACAGACATTTCATCAACATTATCTATTCGAGAATATGAAAATCTTAAGAATGAACATTTCAAAAATTTGTTACACCTCAACCAATCAAATTAACGTTACGAGATGACTTTGGAGGCTCAAAAGCGTTAAAATAAAAGTAATGAAATCAAAGAAAGGATGTTATTTTTGGATAACGCTAACATCTTACAACAATTAAAAGAAATCATCCCAGAACATATCATCAAAGTAAACGAACCACTAAAACGCTACACATATACGAAAACTGGAGGTAACGCGGATTTTTATATCACACCTCATAAATATGAAGAGGTTCAAGCTGTTGTTAAATATGCTTACAATGCTGGCATTCCTTTAACTTATTTAGGCAATGGTTCAAATATTATCATTCGTGATGGTGGTATTAGAGGCATTGTCCTTAGCCTTTTAGAACTCAATTATATCGATGCTTCGGATACAACGATAATCGCTGGCAGTGGTGCAGCTATTATTGATGTTTCACGAAAAGCAAGAGATTTATCTTTAACAGGTCTTGAGTTTGCATGTGGCATTCCCGGTTCAGTAGGTGGTGCTGTTTATATGAATGCAGGGGCATATGGCGGAGAAATTAAAGATGTCATTGATTATGCGCGTGTTATTAATGAAAAAGGTGAAATGATTCAACTTACGCATAATGAATTAGAGCTTGATTATCGTAATAGCATTATTCAACAAGAACATTATGTCGTATTAGAGGCCGCTTTTACTTTAGCACCTGGGAAACAAGCTGACATTCAAAGTGTGATGGATGATTTAACTGAGCGTCGTGAATCTAAACAACCATTAGAGTATCCTTCTTGTGGCAGTGTATTCCGTCGACCACCAGGCTACTTTGCTGGAAAACTCATCCAAGATGCGCATCTTCAAGGTCACCGCATCGGTGGTGTAGAAGTGTCAACGAAACACGCTGGATTTATGGTAAATGTTGATCATGGTACGGCAACAGACTATGAAGACTTAATTCATTATGTACAAAAAGTCGTAAAATCTAAATTTGATGTTACATTAGAACGCGAAGTGCGTATTATTGGCGAAAAAATAGATGAACGTCAGTAAAGGAGTAGAAATGATGCCTACTGTTTATGGTCAAGTCATTGATGATGAAACACGTTGTGTCCATTATTCAACTATACTAGATGTTATTGCGATTAAGTTTAAATGTTGTAATAAATATTACCCGTGTTACAAATGTCATAACGAAGCGGAATCTCACCGACCTAAACGGTGGAAAGAACATGAATTTAATGAAAAGGCAATTTTATGTGGTGTTTGTAAGCATGAAATGACGATTAATGAATATATGCTTATAGAAGCATGCCCTCGGTGTAATGCACATTTCAACAGTCGTTGTAAGCTACATTACCATTTATATTTCGAAATATAAAAAAGCATATTGTGGCTAAGATTTGAATATACTTAGCCACAATATGCTTTTTTTGTTTTATTTATCATCAAATATAAAATCTTCGTCTTTAAGTCCTTCAACATTTAAAGCAAGGACATATCCGTCCCCTTTTACTGAGAAGAAGTCATGATTTTTCGTAGATGTATCTAACGCATTTTCAATAATCGGATTGAATTCGCGTTCCTCAAAATAAGGTTCAAATCCAAGGTTTGATAATGCTTTGTTACCGTTATAGCGTACGTAGTTCAATACGTCTTCTTCAAGACCTAAAGGCGCATATAATTCACGTGTATATGATGCTTCATTTTGGTAAAGCTCTTCAAGCAATTTATACATTTCCTGATCTGCTTTTAATTTTTCACTTTCAGATAATTCATTACGTAAATGTTGTGCATCAAGACCAGTGAAAACACCATGAATCGATTCATCAAGTAAAATTTTACGAATGATTTCTCCTGACGTTGTCATACGACCTTGTCCTGCAAGATAGAGTGGATAATAAAACCCAGAGTAAAATAGGAATGTTTCTAAAAATACACTCGCTACTCTTGCCATATATTGATCATAAATTGAGGCTTCTTCTCCCCAGAGTTTATGATACGTACCAACAATTTTTTCAGATTTAAATTTTAAGTGCGGTTCTTGTAACACCCATTCATCTAATAAATAGTTCGTTTCTTTAGATGGCAGCAGCGTAGTAAAAATATGCGAATAACTTTTCGCATGGATTTGTTCCATCATACCCATAAATGCATACACTGCTTTTTTACGTAAGTCTTTCGTATGCAACATGATGAGTGGCATGCCATCATCTGCTTGATGTGTGTCTAATCCTGTTAAACCCGCAAGCGCTTTTTTAAAGGCATTTTGTTCATCGTCTGTTAATGTTTTCCAACTTGCAATATCTTTTGAAACTTTAAATTCTGTTTCTACCCACATTTGTGCAATATTTTGGCGCCAAAACATATTTGTCATATCTTCTTGAGTATTCCAATTTACAGCTATCATCGCAATTTAGATCTCCTATTCTTATCTTATTATGATGAATGAGAGATAATATTCATACATGCTACATGTATCTTAAATATTACCTCTCTTCAAATGAGTCTGATATTCCCTTCATACCAATCAACTCATACCTGGATATTACGTGTAAGGTTTGTACACATTTGATTCTCCATAACGTAAATTCGTCCCCAATACATTTAGAAACCCATTGAAATTAAACTGAACAACTCGTACATTCTTCAACACTTAATAATTTGTTACGTGTGTAGTATAACGATTTCAATCCTTTATAATGTGCATAGACATAGAGACGTGATAATTCACGTGTCGAAATTTCAGAGTTAACATAAAGAATTGTCGAGATACCTTGGTCTATATGTGTTTGGATAGTTGCAATAAGGTCAATCAGTTTCATTTGATCCGTATTGAATGCTGATTTGTAATACCACATTGTTTGTGGAGATAAAAATGGCATAGGATAAAATGTTTCTGCATTACCATACGTACGACGTTCAATTTGATCCACGATTGGCATGACTGAACTTGTCGCATTTTGTACGTACGAAATACTTTGTGTTGGCGCAATCGCTAGACGATAAGCATGATATAAACCGTATTGTTGTACTTCATGTTGTAACGCTTTCCAATCTTCTTTAGTCGGAATCGTGTGATGTGCAAATAATGCTTTTACTTTATCATACTTTGGTAAAAAGTCTTGCGTCGTATATTTTTCAAAATAACGCCCATTTGCATAATCCGATTTATCGAAATCTGCAAACTTTTCGCCACGTTCTTTAGCAATTTCCATTGAACGTTCTAATGAATAGAAATTCATCATCATAAAAAAAACATTTGCGAAATCTTTTGCTTCTTCAGATTCGTAATTAATTTGATTTTTAGCTAAAAACCCGTGTAAGTTCATGACACCTAAACCTACAGAGTGTAATTCACGGTTTGCTTTTTTGACACCAGGGGCATTTTGGATATTGGCTTCGTCACTGACGAATGTGAGCGCGTCCATCCCTGTATGAACAGAATCTCTAAAACGATTGGATTCCATTACATTCACAATATTTAAAGAACCTAAATTACATGAAATATCACGTTTAATTTCATCTTCAACACCGTAGTCATTAATAATTGACGTTTCTTGAAGTTGGAAGATTTCTGTACATAAATTACTCATTTTAATTTGGCCAATATTGGCATTTGGATGTACTTTATTGGCGTTGTCTTTAAACATTAAATAAGGATATCCAGATTGTAACTGCGTTTGCGCAATCATATTTAACATTTCACGCGCATCTTTAGACTTTTTCATGATGTTTGGATTTTCAACCAGACGATCGTAATATTCATCAATATCAATATCATCTAATGTCACACCATATTCTGCCTCAACAGTATGCGGTGCAAACATGAAGAAATCTTTGCCTTCCTTCGCGAGTTCAAAAAACTTAGAAGGCACAATTAAACCTGTAGAAATTGTAGATAATCGTAAGTCTTCGTCCGCATTTACTTTTTTAGTATCTAAAAATTCCTCGACATCATAATGGAAAATATTTAAATATACAGCACCCGCACCTGGTCGTTGGCCAAGTTGATCCGCATAACTAAATCCGCCCTCAAGTGCTTTTGCAACAGGTAGCACACCTTTAGCCACACCTTTAATGCCTTTAATTGCTTCACCACGTGCACGTAATTTAGAAAGGTTAATGGCTACACCGCCACCAATTTTACTAAGTTGTTTGGCTGTTGAATCTATAAAGTTAATTGAATTTAAGCTATCGTCCACTTCTAATAAAAAACAAGACACAAGCTCTCCACGACGCGCACGACCCGCATTTAAAAAGGTCGGTGTCGCTGGTTGATAGCGTTGTTCAATCATGGCACGTACAAATTGCTTTGCCAATTCAACTTGTCCATTTGCTAAATAAAGTGACACTATCACAACATGTTGATGATAATTTTCAAGATATTTGGCTTTATCATTTGTTTTTAACGCATAGTCTTTAAAAAATTTACTTGCTGACATATAACTTGCAAAATGGAATGGAATAGCATTAGCAAAGGTGATAATTTCATTTAATTTTTCTTCGCTGTAATCTTTAAATACATTATAGTAGAAGTTTTGATCAACTAAAAAATGTAAACGTTCTATTTCACTATCGAATTTTACTGTTTTATCGTCAATTTCTTCTAAGTAAACTTCAAGCGCTTGTTGATCTTTTTCTAGATCAAAAAAGCCTGTTTCATTACGCTTAGTGACTTGGTTATTCAATTCGATATGATTATACTGCTTTTGTTCCATTGTCTTCATAAAAATTAACCACCTTCTCCTTAAATTCCTTCGTATCTTGTATACTTCCATGCAATTCAAATTTCATTAACAATGGGACATTATATTCATCTGCAATCGCAATGCCCGCTTTTGCAAAATTTTGTCCCCAATTTCGATTACCGCTAGCGGCTACACCTCTTAAATTGTCATGGTTTACATTTAAAAATTGTTTTACTGGCTGAGGTACCTCACCAAAGCCAATAGTCCCTGTTACAATAATAAATGGGTCCTCAATACGCTCTGAGGCACAGTTTTCAGTCAACTCCATTGTGTCGGTAAGCTCTGTTCGTTTAATAAAACGTTTAACATTTCCTGTAAAAGAATAAAATACCACTTTCATACTCAAGGACTTCCTTTCTTGTGCGCTATTAAACGTGCTTTGACTCAACATGTTGCTTATCTATTTAATCTGGTTACTTATCATTTGTGTATGACGTATGGCGCATTATGTTTTATTGGTAAAATAAAAAAGAGTTAAATAACAGAAGATAGCAATCTCTTAATAAAATGACATAGACGCGAACATATATTTCGGTTGTTTTAATCATTTAAATGAGGGTGTGATAAAAGCGTTCCCCTTTTCTTTTAGTGTTAACCGACTGATTAAACGTAACTACAAGATGTTGTAAATGAGAGGGTTTTCATCCTCATCCAAAAGTGTAATCTTGCTTACTACTTGTAGTTTCGTATTATGTATTACCCCTTTAAAACACTATATATTGTGTTTAACGTTCTAAGTTCATACTATATTATGTGTTTCATTGTACATCAGTCGCCATAGTTTTTAAAGCAGAAAAAAATTTTTTTGACACCGATTGTCACCAAATGCGGTCATATCAACAAATGAAAATTCATGAAAATTGAAAGCCTAATTTTTATCAATTTATCTATCTAATATGGCTTGACTTTCGATGCAGAAAGTAGTATTATACCGAACATTTGTTCGTTTTTAGTGTAACGTTATTATGAAATTTTTGCAACTTCTTATGCATAAAAGATGAAACTATGCTACTATAAACACATTGATTTTAAAAATAAGAGGCGATATTATGAATTCAAAAATGAAAGGCATCATCGCTATCTTGATATCTGCTATTGGATTTAGTTTTATGGCAGTTTTTTTTCGTCTTGCTGGTGATTTACCAGTCTTTCAAAAATCATTAGCACGTAATTTAGTCGCGATGTTGATACCCTTATTTTTTATTATAAAATATCAGCAACCCATGTTTGGTAAGCTAAGTAGCCAACCCCTTTTGATCACACGCTCAATACTTGGATTAACGGGTGTACTTCTTAATATTTATGCCATCGATCATATGGTTTTAAGTGATGCTGACATTTTAATGAAACTTAACCCCTTTTGGACGATTCTATTAAGTCTTATCTTCTTAAAAGAATACATTCAAAAATATCAAATTACAGCAATGATGATTGCCATTATTGGTATGTTGTTTGTAGTCAAACCTGAATTTTCATCAGATATCATACCTGCCTTAATGGGCTTATTATCTGGTATTTTTGCAGCAGCAGCCTATACAGCAGTGCGTGCATTGAGTACGAGAGAGGCACCTTATACGATTGTTTTTTATTTCTCACTATTTTCAGTCGTTGCACTTTTTCCGTTCGTCATATTTACGTATCAACCTATGACAACAATACAAATCATTTATCTTGTTTTAGCCGGACTATCCGCAGCTGTGGGTCAAATCGGAATTACTGTTGCCTATAGTTATGCACCTGCAAAAGACATATCTATTTTCACTTACGCATCTATTATCTTTACTGCATGTATAGGTTTGATTTTATTTGGCGAATCCCCCGATTTTATCGCTGTCATCGGTTACGTCATTATTTTAAGCGCAAGTTACTTTATGTTTGAAAAAGCAAGACAAGAAACACGTGCTCAACAATCTCATAAAAACACATCAAATTAATGGAGGTCATACTATGACAGAAGGACGTTCTAAAGACGAACTGCAAGACATCACTTTACTTGGCAATCAAAATAACAAGTATGAATTTGATTACCGCCCTGATGTGCTCGAATCATTTGATAATAAACACCAAGGGCGCGACTATTTTGTGAAATTCAATTGTCCAGAATTCACATCTTTATGTCCAATTACGGGACAACCCGACTTTGCAACAATTTATATTTCATATATTCCAAATGTTAAAATGGTCGAATCTAAATCATTAAAATTATACTTATTTAGTTTTAGAAATCATGGCGATTTTCATGAAGACTGCATGAATATTATTATGAATGATTTAATTGACTTAATGGATCCTCACTACATCGAAGTTTGGGGCAAATTTACGCCACGTGGCGGTATTTCAATCGATCCTTATACAAACTATGGTCGCCCTAATTCAAAATATGAAAAAATGGCCGAACATCGTCTCATGAATCACGATATGTATCCTGAAAATATTGATAACCGATAAGCATTGATTTGTTATTAATTTTAACGATTATGCTTCAAATTGCATAAAGCGGTTTGTCTTTAACCATTGATACATTATAGCTATTTACCTTAAGCGTTCAAGCGCAATGAAATTGAACATACAACTCCGTTTGGAAACAGTGCACATTTTACATCTTAAATAGTTCGGTTTCTACCAACTGAAGACTTATATCACCTTCAAAATTCACATTATGATGAATTTTGAAGGTTTTTTGATTTTGCTTTATCAATATTATTGTGAAGAAGTATTTAATATTAAAAACATGACATTTAGTTAGCATTTGTCACGAATTTGCCTCTGAATCATTCAAAATTTACTGAATTTTCTTGTTAAAAATTTACATTAGGTTTAAAATGGTTCTATGTTCAACATTTAGGGGGGAAATGATTAGATGAATCAACACTATAGCAAAGAAGAAATCCTTGCTAGTACGCCCCGCAAAGGGTTCTTCGGGCATCCAAAAGGGTTAAGTACACTCTTTTTCACAGAATTTTGGGAACGATTTAGTTATTATGGTATGAGAGCAATTTTAGCTTATTATATCTATTACTCCGTCTCAAATGGTGGATTTGGACTTGATCAAGGATTAGCACTACAAATTGTATCCATTTATGGTGCACTTATTTATATGAGTGGTGTTATTGGCGGTTGGATTGCCGATCGTATTACAGGTACTCGACACGCACTATTTTATGGTGGCGTTCTTATTATGGTCGGTCACATTCTTTTATCACTGCCGAACAACTTCACATTACTTCTTATTGCGTTACTATTTTTAATTATTGGTACAGGGCTATTAAAACCTAATATTTCATCAACTGTTGGGCTTCTTTATGATAAAAATGACCCACGCTTAGACGCAGCATTTACCATTTTTTACATGTCGATCAATTTAGGTGCATTAATTTCTCCATTACTTGTAGGATGGACACAAGCCAATATTGGTTTCCATTTAGGTTTTGCAATTGCCGCTGTAGGTATGTTCCTTGGATTGCTCACTTATTTAATTACGAACAAGAAAAATTTAGGTGTGGCTGGTCTCGAAGTACCAGACCCTTTATCTAAAGCAGAACGTATTAAAATTATTAAAATTGTTGCCATCGTAGTTGTAGTTCTAGCATTATTAACATTGGTGTCAGCTTATTTAAATATGATGACGTTGTCTAATTTTGCTAACTTGGTAACAATTCTTGGCGTTGTCATTCCATTATTATACTTCGGTAAAATCATTATCAGTAAAAAAACAAAAAGTTATGAGCGCAAACGCGTTTTTGCATATTTTCCATTATTCATAGCATCCGTTGCGTTCTGGATGATTCAAGAACAAGGTTCTACAGTCCTCGCACAATTCGCTGACACTAAAACACAATTGAGTTTAGCTAAAGTAACAGGTGGTCTCATTGATTTCCATATCCCGCCTGCATGGTTCCAATCATTAAATCCATTTTTTATTGTATTATTGGCGCCATTATTTTCTATTCTTTGGGTAAAATTAGGACGCTTTAATCCTCCTACTGTACTTAAATTTGCTATTGGTGTTATTTTAGCGGGTGTCTCTTATTTAATTATGGTCGTGCCATTATCAGCGGACGCACCGTTAATAAATCCATTTTGGTTAATCGCGAGTTTCCTAATCGTAACGTTAGGTGAATTATGTATTTCTCCAATTGGATTATCTACGACAACAAAGTTGGCACCTGAAGCATTTACTGCTCAAATGATGAGTATTTGGTTCTTATCCAATGCAATGGCTCAAGGTTTAAATGCTCAGATGGTTGAAGTTTATACATCTATCGACCCTAACAAGTATTTTATGTATTCAGGTATTGTCGCTATTGTTATCGGTATATTACTTTTCCTCATCTCACCATTCATTAGAAAATTAATGCAAGGTGTAAAATAAATACGTTACATGCAAGCTATGCCCTTCAAAATCGTTATCTACGAACGTTGAGGGGCTATTTATTTGCGCTCTAGTAATGATTTTAATGATGGCGCGAAAGTGAGAGAAGCACCTTTATTCAATTTCTTAATAGCCATGAACGAGTGCTCTCATTTCAGAAGAGTCAAATCCCCTTTTTATATAGCCATCGTATGTTCCCCCACACTAAAGCAATGTTTATCCTTACGGTTGATTTTTTAACGAATTCACATAAAGAGGATTAAAAAACATTTCAATGCGGTATATATGTCAGTAAATAGGTTTAATGAAAGAAGGAAGTTGTATGGCATATCAATATAACAATGGATTATTATTTTATCATCAACATTCAGGGTTAAATAAAATTCATGAAGGGTTAGGCGAAGTCACTGTCGCATTAACACAATTATGCAAGAAGTTCTCAATTCAACTGAGTGAAAACGAAGGAGATATCGAACGTTATTGCGAACAAATTGCGCAGTCCAATAACGCTGATGACATTGATGTTCTTTTTATTTTAGGCGGTGACGGTACAGTCAATGAATTAATCAATGGTGTCTTAAAAAATGAATTAGACCTTCCTGTTGGAGTAATTCCAGGAGGGACATTTAATGATTTTGCAAAGACGTTAAACCTTTCAAACAATGCAGGTGATGCAGCACATGATCTACTTCTATCAGAACCTAAATCTTATGATGTGATGAAAGTGAATGACCAATATGCTTTAAATTTTGCGGGAATTGGACTTATGGTTCAAAATGCTGAAAATGTAGAGGGTAAGTCTAAAGATGTTTTCGGAAAACTAAGTTACATTTCCTCAACTTTTAAAACTTTAGCCAATCCAGAACATTTTAATTATGACCTTGAAATCGATGGAAAAACTTACTCCGGTGAAACCTCAATGATTCTTTTCGCCAATGGCCGTTTTATTGGTGGTGGTAAAATACCAATGACCGATTTGTCACCTTCTGACGGTCAGTTAAGTACATTTGTTTTCAATAACTATAGTATTAGTATTCTTAAAGACATGTTTAGTTTGCGAGATAGTATGACATGGAATGAGATTAGTGAGAATATTAAACACATCCCAAGTCATCATATCCATTTGTCGACTTCTCCTAAGATGCGTGTTGATGTGGATGGTGAAATTAATTTTGAAACACCTATCACCATTGAAATACACCCTCAAAAGATCAAATTGTTAACGGCGTCTGAAGCTAATCAAAATGATTAAAAAGGAATGGGGCCACTTTCACAGCCCCATTCCTTTTATTTTACTTAATAATGTTTTACCACTATGCCCCTAAAAAGTATGCTTCGACTTCTTTCCAATTATTTAGGCGTTCAAAGTCAGTATTATCACGATTATGTGGCGCTGAAAACATTAACGGTTTCCCTGTATGAATACCTAGTTGTTTTGGATTATCATCAATGAGATAATCTGTAGCCACAATATTTTTACGACCACAAAATACAAATTGTTGTGAATCTAAAAATGGAAAATGTTCTTTGAGCCATTCATATTTATCGTGGAATGAAGATGGCACATCCATAGCAGCCGTAACAATATAAATATCATAATGATTAGATAATTTACGCACAACCTCTTGTGCATCTTCTATCACTTTAAGACGTCTAAAGAAGCCATCAGAAGCGAGAATATCTCTAATTTCAGCAGCATGTTCAGGCATAATATCATAAATTTTCTTGCCTAAAATGTGTTCTACAGTCACACCTAATTGTGTTCGTCGGTTAAACTCATCTATTATTGCACCAAACGTATCTGCAAGCACTTCATCCATATCGATGCCTATCGATTGTCTCATAATTTCAAATCGCTCCTTGTTTACTTCATTAGGTCGATTATATCAAACACAAGATTGGAATTCATGTTATCAGTTTAGAATTGTGCTAACACCTCACGGATGACATCATTTTGTTCAGGAAAACCTAAAGTAATACGAACACCGTTAGGGAATAAGCGCGCGATGATACCTGCTCTTAATAACGCTTCATTTAATTCTGAAGCTTGAGACGTTTCGACAAAAATAAAGTTAGTTTGCGATGGATAAATTTTAAGATTCGTATCAATGGCATAGCATTTTTGGCGCTCTGCATCATTGATCTCAACCGCTTTTTGTAAATGGGTTTGATCTTTAAGCGCTGCTAATGCTGCCTGTTCTGAAAGACGCGTCGTGTTAAATGGTGGGCGTAATACGTTGAGCTTAGAGGCTAATGTATCCGTCGTAATCAGATACCCGATACGCAAGGCTGCGAGTGCATATGCTTTAGAAAACGTTCGTAACATTGCGACATTCGGATAAATTTCCATTAATTCAAGTGTCCGCGGAAAATCGTCTGCAGTCACATACTCAGCATACGCTTCATCTAAAATAATGGTAACATCTGATGGTACTTTTTTAATAAAAGCCTCAATCGCATCATGTGAATGATACGTACCTGTCGGATTGTTAGGATTACAAATCCATACTACTGATGTAGATGCATCTACCGCTTCTGCAATCGCGTCTAAATCGAATTTACCATCTTTTAAAGGCACTTGAACCATATTCGCATCTTCAACTACTGCATTATGATAATATTGCCCAAATGTTGCCTCGCTTGTTACCACTTTATCCCCTGCACGTAATAATGCTCTCGAAATAATAACAATCATCTCATCAAGACCCGCGCCAAAGAGAATACGATTCGGATCGATATGATAGTGGTCTGCGATAGCTTGCTGTAATAATGGCGCATTCGGTTCTGGATATAAATATAAATCATCAACATGTGTTTGGATGGCTTCTTTTACTTTTGGAGAAGGTCCAAAGACGTTTTCATTTGACGCATGTTTATGCAAATCACCTTCAATACCATATTTCTTTTTTAGCGCCTCTGGTGATAACCCAGGTTGATATGCACGTAATTGTGCAATTTGCGATTTCATGAACGACCGCCTCCAATATTCAGAATTTTTAAAATATGTTTTCTATTATAACGATAATCGGTTAAAAACGCTATACTTTTTTAATATAAATTCAATTATTACATATTTGCTTTAAAGCGTCAAAGTATAGATGAAAAATAAAGTAACCGGTGATGAATGGTCACATAAAAAAGTCTTCAAAATGCATCTTTACATCCATTTTGAAGACTTATCAATTTAAATATGAGACAAGTTCATACGCTTAAATTTAACACTTTCGATAATGTACTATCACAATGCGCATCAATAACGCACGCGTGTGTGCTTTAGTGAACCAATCCTTCTTTTTTCAAATAATCTTTAGCCACTTTATAAGGATCTTCACCTTTTTCAGCCACACGATAGTTCATTTCTTGCATCTCTTCATCAGAGATTTTTCCTTCTAATTGATTGAGTGCTTTTTCTACATCAGGGTGCTCTTTAATAAATGCTTTTTTAAATAGTGGCGCGCCCTGATATGGTGGAAAACTTTTCTTATCGTCTTTTAAAACGACCATATCGTATTGTTTCAGTTCAGCATCTGTAGAATACGCATCAATTAAATTAATATCATCTTTTTCAATCGCTTGATATCTTAATTTCGGTTCCATCGTTTTAACGTTTTTAAATTTTAAATCATACGTTTGTTGAATCGCTTTATAACCATCGCCACGATCATTAAATTCCAAAGTAAATCCAGGTCGAATGTCATCTTCAACTTTTTTCAAGTCACCAATCGTTTTCAAATGATGTTTTTCAGCAAAGTCTCGTTTCACTGCTAATGCATAGGTGTTATTATATTTCATTGGTTTGAGCATTTCCATATCATATTGACGTGCTAAATTATCATTCGCTTGTTGATAAACTGTTTTTTCCATTTTAGATTTAGGAGATTCTTTTGTAAGTTCTCCTAACACTGTTCCCGTAAATTCTAAATAACCATCAATTTCATCTGCTTTTAAAGCATTAAAAAGAAAAGTCGTTTTACCCATACCGTCTTGAACATTTACTTTATATTTCGTATCTTGTTCAACTAAAATCTTATACATGTTCGTGATGATTGACGGTTCAGTTCCTAATTTACCTGCCAACGTAATTTTTTCTTCTTTTTGTGAAAATAGAGGTGCAATCGTGACAAAGAACATCACTAGTAAAATGGCACCTAAAGTGATTAACATTTTGCGGTAAGACATACGTCCTAAAATGCGTAATACAATATCAAACAAAATAGCCAACAATGCCGCTGGTATCGCACCGATGAGAATGAGTGATGCATTGTTACGGTCAATACCTAATAAAATAAGGTCCCCTAATCCACCAGCACCAATTAACGCTGCGAGCGTTGCTGTACCAATAATGAGCACCATGGCTGTTCTGATTCCCGCCATAATCACTGGCATTGCTAACGGTAATTCTACCTTTGTCAGACGTCTTATCGGTTTCATACCAATCCCTTTAGCAGCCTCGATAAGTGAGGGATCAACCCCCGTCACGCCAGTATAGGTATTTCTTAAAATTGGTAATAAAGCATAGACGACTAAAGCAATGATCGCAGGTACTGTCCCAATACCAAAGAGTGGAATCATTAGTCCTAGTAACGCTAATGAAGGAATCGTTTGTAAAACCGCGGCAATATTGATGATCACTTCAGCAACATTTTTTTGTTTGGTTAATAAAATCCCTAAAGGGACACCGATTAATACGGCAATAAGTAATGCAATAAAAGATAACTGTATGTGTTCTATAAGTGTTGAAAGTAATTGACCTTTCCGTTCGTTCAACGTAGTTAAAAATTCTGTCACCTTCTATCACCTGCCCGATGTGTAGATAAGAACTTGAAAATATCTTGTCTCGTCAACTTCCATAATTGTTGTGAAGAATGTACGATAACACCTTCATGTGAAGCAAGTTCTCCATATATGTCACTAACGTAACGCTCCCCGTCAACTTTTATCATGTCATCACTTTTGTCGATAGGCGTGCCGATTAACTCAGCTACCTTTCCGAGTGTGAAATGATTTAAAAATACTCCGGATAAATCTCCTATAAATTGTTTCACAAACGCATTCTTAGGATGTTGTATGAATTCATTAGGTGTACCAATTTGTTCGACTTTACCTTCATTTAGAAGACAAATGCGATCACCCAGTTTAAATGCTTCTTCAATATCATGAGTGACAAACACGATTGTTTTTTTAATTTGAGCTTGTAAACGTAATAAATCATCTTGCAGGTTTTCTCGAGTAATTGGGTCTAACGCACTAAATGGTTCATCCATAAGAATGACAGGTGGATCGGCCGCTAATGCTCGCACCACACCTACACGTTGACGCTGACCTCCTGATAATTCATCAGGTTTTCGATGACGATATGTATTGGGATCTAAATTGACCATTTTAAGAAGTTCGTCTACACGATGATCAATTTCATTTTGAGTCCACGACTTCATTAGAGGGACTTGTGCAATATTATCACGTATGGTCATGTGCGGGAACAACGCGATTTGCTGTAACACATACCCCATATCCCAACGCATTTCGTAAACAGAATAATCGCTTATTGGCTTATTATTAAAATATATAAAACCATCTGTTAAAGGGATGAGTCGGTTAATCATTTTCATCGTCGTGGTTTTACCAGATCCAGATGGACCGATAAGTACAAAAAACTCACCTTCTTTAATGTTAAGGTTTACTTTATTAACGACGACTTTATTACCATAACTTTTCGTAACATCCTCGAATTTAATCATTATTTAACCTCATTTTTTAATTTAATATCATTGTAAAAAGTATACCCTATCTTACTAATATTAAGCTTTTAAATTAAGTAAATTTAACGCAATATTAAGGCATGCTCACTACAAAAAAAGGCGTGCACATTTATATTGCGCATGCCTTTTCTTCTATGATTTGATACAAACTTAACATTAAATAGAAGTCTGTCCCAATTGTTTATATGCCTGTATAGCATCTAAAAATGGCGGACAATAATGCTTTAATTTATAACTTCCGACACCTTCTATTTGAATCATTTCTTGTTTAGTAGTTGGTTTACGTTTAGCGAATTCCTCTAAAGTATAGTCTGAGAAGATATTAATCGGTGGTACATCCAATTTATCACTCATTTGTTGTCTCACTTCACTTAAAGCATCAAACAAGTGACGATCGACACCTTCAATCGTGTTAATATTTACGCGTTCTTTCGATTTTGTTTTGAATGGCGTCGTTTTGATTTTGATGTTTTCATTTAATAATTGTCCAACGGATGGGTCACACATCAACTTCTCATCATATTCATTTAAATAACCTTTAAAACGCAGTTCATCAATTAAATGGTGCAATTCACCAGTTGTATAGTCTTTCATTATCCCGTACGTTGACAACGTATAAAACTGATTGTGATTTAAATAATCTGATGTTTCACCACGTAAAACTTGAATGACCGTTTGATACCCTTCTTTTTGTCCTAACCGAATGACACAACTTACAATCATTTTTGCCTCTTTAGTCATATCATATGTTTTATTCTGTGCCTCGCAATTACTGCATTTCTGACACTCTGCTAATTTTTCATTCGGTTCAAAATAATGTACCAATGTGGCTTCTAAACATTTATTTGTTTTCGTATATTGAATCATTTTGGTCAATTTGTCACCCATCTTCTCTTTATAATCATCATCTGCTGAGGATGTTGAAATAAAATACTGATGGAGCGCAATATCTCTGTCGCTAAATAGCAAAATACAATCACTTTCAAGCCCGTCACGACCAGCACGTCCTGCTTCTTGGTAGTAGGATTCTAAATCACCAGGCATATTATAATGAATTACATACCGCACATTGGATTTATCAATCCCCATTCCAAACGCATTGGTTGCAACAACGACGCGCTTTTTGTCATATAAAAACGCATGTTGTGCTTCATCGCGTTGCTTTGCGGTTAAACCCGCATGGTAATAAGTTGCTGGAATATCTGCATCTCGCAACGCCTCATACATTGCTTCAACTTGTTTACGTGTCGAACAGTAAATAATGCCTGAGACTTTGGAATGTGATTGAACATAATCTAACACAAACTTTTGACGTTGGTACGTATGATCGACTTTAAATAAAAGATTAGGACGTTTAATACTCGTTTTAATGAGATGGTTCGGATGAATACCTAATCGTGACATAATGTCTTGTTGAACTTCTGTCGTCGCTGTTGCTGTTAAAGCCACAATCGCAAATTGTTGTGGCATCGCCAATACACGATGAATGACCGCCTGGTAACTTGGTCTAAAATCATGTCCCCATTTAGAGATACAATGTGCTTCATCAAAAGCAACAAGCTTAATATTTACACGACATAGCAACCTTAAAAACGTTTCATTTTCAAGGCGCTCTGGGGCAATATATAAAAATTGTAACGCACCGTTTAATAGTTGCGCTTCAATTTCTTTTTGTGCTTTTAGCGATAGACTACTATTTAAGTATGCAGCAGAAATCCCCATCGTATGTAATTGATCTACTTGATCTTTCATTAATGAGATGAGTGGGCTTATAACAAGTGTTGTTCCCCCTAGCATAAGTCCCGGCACTTGGTAACAAATGGATTTCCCACCGCCAGTTGGTAAAACACCTAACGTATGTTGCTGGTTAAGTACACGGGTAATAATCTCTTTTTGCCCTGGACGAAAACGCTTATATCCAAAATAATGTGACAGTGTTTGTTCCATTTTATCCCTCTTACTGTTCAATAATTTCCTCAAGTTCGCTCCATCTCGTGATGTCTTTATCGTATTGTGCTTCTAAACTTTCTTTTTCATCATTCAATTGCTTAATCAAGCCATAATCTGCGCTTGCTTCAATCATTTCTTGTTCTATTTCCGATAACCGTGATTCAGTTTCTTCTATACGCGTCATTAACATATCATATTCACGTTTTTCTTTATACGATAACCCCTTTTGTTTCTTTTTAGGCGCAGTAGATTTTGTTAATGCTGGTTTTGAAGATTGGAGGCTTGCTTCTAGTGATTTTTTGTAGGTCATATAATCTTCAAATTGACCTACAATAACATCAATTTTTTCATTATGAATGTACCAATAAGTATCTACGACTTTATTTAAAAAGTAGCGGTCGTGACTTACAGTTATAACCGTGCCACCGAAATGGTGAATATAATCCTCTAAAATAGTTAACGTCTCTGTATCTAAATCATTTGTGGGTTCGTCTAAAATAAGTACATTCGGTTGATGTACAAGTAATTTAAGTAAATATAAGCGCTTTTGTTCGCCACCAGAAAGTTTGTACACCTTTTTACCATGCGTAGCACTTGGAAATAAAAATTGTTCTAATAATTGAGTAACAGATACCATCGTACCATCTTTTTGACGTGCAACTTCACTTTCTTCACGTAAGAAGTCGATGACGCGTACATCACGATTTAAATGCTCATCTGTTTGCTTAAAATAGGCTACTTTGACCGTTTGCCCAACTTTTAGAACACCCTCAAAATTGTCATCCACACCTGCAATAATATTAAGTAGTGTCGTCTTACCTACACCATTGGGGCCAACGATACCAATACGCATCCCTTTTTGAATAATTGTAGAAAAAGATTTGAATAATGTTTTATCTTGAATCGCTTTACCTACTGCCTCAAGCTCAAACACTTGTTTTCCTAAGCGTGCATGTGCTAAATTCAGTTCCCCCTTTTCTTGAACTTTATGTGATTTTACTTGTTGTTCTATGCGCTCAAAGCGATCTTTACGGGCTTGTTGTTTCGTCGTTCGTGCTTTAACACCTGCGCGCATCCATTCTAACTCTTGCCTATATAACGCACGTTGTTTCACTTGTTGTTGTTGTTCAATCATTTCACGTTCAGAACGCATCGCAATATATGTCTCGTAATTACCTGGATAAGAATACAGTTGACCATTTTTTAGTTCTACGATGCGTGTCGATACTTCATTTAAAAAATAGCGATCATGTGTCACGAACATTACCGTTTTCGGATACGTTTTTACAAAATTGATAAGCCATTGAATCGATTCAAAGTCCAAATGGTTCGTTGGTTCATCGAGGAGCAATAAATCAGGCTTTTCAATCAATGTGCGTGCTAAAATAACCCGTTTTTGTTGTCCACCCGACAATGTGCTTACCTGTTGCGTTGTATCGTGAATCCCCAATTTTGATAAGATGGTTTTAATTTCAGCACTATAGTCCCAAACGCCTTTATTATCCATCTGTGCCTGTGCATCCATCATTTCATTGAACGCTTGATCTGATGGATGCGTACTATATTGTGCCACGGCTAGTTCATAACGTTTAATCGTTTGGAGTGCATCCGTTTCAGCTTGATAAACGACATCATACACAGTTGATGAAGGGTCCATATCTTCTTTTTGCGCAGCATAGCGGATTTTGTACTGTTTAGGATGTGTCGCTTGTGCTGTAAAATCATCATCAAGGCCAGCAATCACTTTAAGTAATGAACTTTTCCCTGTTCCATTTATACCCACTAACCCAATTCGCTCTTGGTTAGAAATGGATAATGCTAAGTCATCAAATATCACTTTATCTGCATAAGATTTATGTAGGTGTTCTATTTTAAACGCTTCCAACGCTAATACTTCCTTTTTCTTATAGATTTACTCTTGATTATTTGTTACGCTTAAATCAGTTCTATATATTATACACTTTTTTGATTTCAAATGATATAAGGAGCCTTTTGTAATGTTGGATTTTCTTTCGTCGTTGTCGCCCACACTTCAGGCATTATGTGCCGGAACCATCACTTGGTTACTGACAGCTGTTGGTGCGGCAACTGTTTTTATTTTTAAAAAAGTTAATGAAAAAGTTTTGAACTCTATGCAAGGATTTGCAGCTGGCATTATGATCGCTGCGAGTTTTTGGTCATTATTACAGCCTGCGATTGAGAGTAGTTCAGACAGCGCGGTACCTTGGATGCCTGCCGCAATTGGATTTTTATTAGGGGGCCTTTTCATACGTTCGCTCGATTATGTCATCCCACATATGCATCGAAATACAAATGACGAATCCCAAAAACAAGAAGGCGTTCCTACAAATTTAAATAAAAATACGTTATTGTTTTTAGCCATTACGTTGCACAATATTCCAGAAGGTTTAGCAGTAGGTGTTGCTTTCGGTGGGATTGCCACTGGCAACACACATGCCACTTTACTAGGGGCTTTAGGATTGGCAATTGGTATCGGCATTCAAAACATCCCAGAAGGTGCTGCACTTTCCTTGCCTATTCGGGCGGCAGGCAGTAGTAAATGGAAAGCGTTTAATTATGGACAAGCTTCAGCCTTAGTTGAACCCGTATTCGCTGTCATAGGTGCTGCAGCCGTAATCGTCGTAACACCCATTTTACCTTATGCCCTTGCTTTTGCCGCTGGTGCAATGATTTTTGTAGTCGTTGAAGAACTGATTCCTGATTCGCAATCAGCGAAAAATACCGATTTAGCTACATTAAGTTTAATGGGTGGCTTCACACTTATGATGATCCTCGATGTTGCTTTAGGCTAACGGTCAAATAATGAAAATGAATATAAAAAAAGCACTTCGAACATGCCGAAGTGCTTTTTTGTTAAACGAATTAATTATCTTTTCCTTTAGGACCTGCTTCATAATGGTAATCACGTGGATCTACCTTTTTAAAATCAGGGTTTTTATAGAAACGCATTAAATCGCCATTTAAAATTTCATCGTTAATTTCTAAGTCATTCTCAACTTGATTTTTCGTTTTTTCTAAGTCTTTTGGTTGAATTGCCATTGGTTTATTATCCTTATGGCTATATGCTTTACCATTCACATATTTATATTTATCAGTTACAAAATCACCATTACGGAATGGAATGAGCTGCTTATGATCTTTAGATAACATATCTGTTCCAAGCATGATGTAGTTCTTAGTATCAATACCCATCAAGTGTAGTAATGTAGGCATCACGTCGACTTGACCTGCATATGTTGGATCTACTTTAGGTTCTACACCAGGTGCTTTAATCCAGAAACCAGTTTTATTTAAATCATTAAACTTGGCTGGTGTAATTGGCTCACCAAGAAGTTGTGACATCGCTTTATTATGATTTTCAGAAATACCATAGTGGTCACCATACATAATAATCACTGAGTCATCGTAAAGACCACGTTTTTTCAAGTCGTTAATAAATGCTTCTACCGATTCATCCAAATAACGAGCTGTTTGAATATAACCATCTACTGTAGAGTTACCCGTATTGCCTGGTGGAATAGAGGCATCCTCTTTACTCAATGTAAATGGGTAGTGGTTCGTTAAAGTAATTAAATGAGAATAAAATGGTTGTTTTTCTTTGTCTAAATAGTCTGCTGATTCTTTAAAGAACTCTTTATCTTTTAAACCTAAGTTTTCTAAGTTCTCAGGTGACATGTCATAGTACGTTGCATCATAAAATTTATCAACGCCGAAATGACGATATACTTGATCACGGTTCCAGAATGTTTTGTAGTCACCGTGCATCACATTAGATGTGTAATTTTCTTTTTGTTTAAGGATAGCCGGTAAAGACTGATACGTATTGTCCCCTTTTAATGAGAACGCAGAACCTTGTGGCAAGCCGTACAAGCTATTATCCATCGTGAATTCAGCATCAGACGTTTTACCTTGACCTGTTTGATGATAGAAGTTTGGATAATATCTAAAATCTTCTTGGCCTGAAGACAATTTGTTTAAAAATGGTGTGACTTCATGACCGTTAATTTTTTTGTTAATTAAAAACGTTTGGAAACTTTCCAAATGAATTTTAATGATATTTTTACCTTTGGCTTTACCATAATATTCCATATTAGGTGCTGTATGTTTTTGTTTTGTATAGTTTAATACACGTGTTAAATCATCTTCAGAAGCCAAAGCTTTTTGTTGGTTATTTTGAATTGTTTTTACCCCATCATAAACGGTGAAGTTATAAGGACCTAAATACTTCACTAAATATTTATGATCAAATGTACGTGTTAATAATTCCGGGCGATCTGTTTCTGCAAACGCTAAGTTTAAGAAAAATAGTGCGACCGCAGTTGCCATTACAACTGGAATAAACTTTTTATGGAAAACATTATAGCTTAACCATTTTTGTTTAAAAATTAAAATATACAAGTAAGCGATAATATCTAAGAAATACACAAAATCATACTTTTGGAATGATGCACCAACGGCACCACCCATTGAGTCGACATTACTGACTTGATTTAACGTACTAAACGTTAAAAAGTCTGAAAAGAATCGGAAGTATACGACGTTCGCATATAATAAAAACGTCAATAAGAAACCGCCAGTAAGCATTAACCAGAATGCTTTTCGACCTTTAAAGAATAAGAATACACTTAAAATAAGTGCAAGTAAGCTATAAGGATTCATTAATAAAATTAAATTCTGTGTAAGTCCTTTAACACCGAGTGACAAGTCAACATAATAGGCGAAATACGTTTTTAGTGAAATTGTTAATACCATTAATAAGAAAAACGTGAAAATCCCTATCTTCTTTCTATTATTTTCCATTCATGTTCCCCCATATTTTCATCTCATATGGTGCATTTAGCACAGTTTAAGTTCATATTTTTTTCTGCATCTCAATCAAGTTCATTTTATCAATAAATAAATTGAATTCTCTTTATAATTGTAACATTTTCGTAATAAACATATGTAAGTTCAATATAACAATATATACGAATTAGTGTCATTTTTCAAGTGAAAAAGGGTTTTTAGGCTTTATTTCGAATAAATTTATATTTACTCAAAATTAAAATCATCTTGTATTTATACGTAGTTCATAACCCCTTAACAATGGTGTCTATTTATTCAATAACATTCATTATAACGGCTATAG
>NZ_PPQF01000049.1 GCF_002901865.1 Staphylococcus agnetis | reverse complement strand
CATGAAATGAAAAAGCCAGCGCCTTTAGACGCTAGCCGGTAAAGCGGGCTTATAGCCCAAGAGCAAACCACCCGTTTTACGGGTGGTCCTGATTTTCCTTTATAGGAATGACGATTGCACCGTTTTCTGGCACCCCACATAAGAGTGGTGTGGATAAATCATGAAAAAGTGTATACAAGCCGTATGCGCAAAGTAAGGCATCCAATTGATCTTCGATATGCTTTTTTGTATGGCGTGTCAAGTCGGTCCAATCAATGTTTTTTAAAGCTGTACACCCGTATAAAGCATATGGCCCTTTTTGAGATAATAGACAGTGGCACAATGTTTGAAGACCTTGAAGGGATTGGTCGAATGAGACATGGCGTTTTTGTTTATATCGAAAAGGAAAGTATTCAGGAAACAAGCCACAGGTTATTGAAGTAGGAAAGGTTTCTATGACATGTGTCTTTGTTTTAGATAAATGTAAAGTTAAATCTGGATATGCTTCTTTTAGCGCGTATAACAAAATTTCTCCCCGTATCTCACCATACGTTTTCTTTAAAAAGTGACGATTGGCAATAAAAGCGTATTGGCGATAACCATGGATTTTCGTTTTCATGAGTAGTCTTTCGGCCTCACGAGCGCCAGTCTCATTTTTTACGATAAGCGGGGCGTCGATACCGATACTCAGAGGTGGATGATATGACGTTATGATGCGTATGATGTCTTCGATGGAATAACTATCGACGCAAAGGGTTAACACTTCACCGGATTGGCTTAACACACATATTCCTGTCTCTTTATGTGGTGTCCACGCTAAATCAATACCAATAAAAATCATCACAATCACCTATTTCATTTATATTAATTTGAGTCACTGTAAACTTAACATGAGATTAATACTAAAATCATGTTAAAAAGTTAGAATATTATTGAATGTAGTTTTGTTAGGAATAAGACATGACACATATTTTAAATGTGATAGGGGGAAAACCAATGCGATATCATCCAGATGCGCGCTACTCAAAATGTGAGAAATCAAATTGTGAATTTTGTGGGAATCAGGACGCCGATATCACAGCAATGTCATCTGCCAAACGGTGGTTATGGGTGATAGGCGTATTGATGATAGTATGGATTTTCATCGTTTCTGTATTTATGGTGCGTTTAATTTATCTATCACCTACACATGCAGATGAGAATAAGAAAGAAATACATAAAGTAAATACGTCTATTAATGTATTAAGTTCATCCTTTAGCCAAGAATTTATGCATTATGCTCATACGGGTTCATATGATGGCATTCACGTCGGTATGGCACAACGTGAGGCGCAAAAGATGTTAGGTGAACCTTCATCAAAAATACGCATTGATACTAAAGAGGTTTTCATCTATGGCAATATCGGTATTCATTACGACAATCGTATTGTGTCGGATTTGTACATCGTACCACAACTTGTCACAACAGAGGCATTTTTAAACGTACATGGTCCCCCTACGTTAAAAAATAATCACTATTGGTACTATGATGATGATGAAAATAATGCGCATACCATACGCGTGTATGTTGAAAATAACAATATTAAAGCTATAGAAAATATCCCACAAATTTAAATATAGAAACCATTTTTAAAGACATGTCTCGGCATGTCTTTTTTTATAAATCATGTATTGACTTCTAAAGACACTCTAGTATAACGATACACTATATAGTATAAATATAATTTATTCTGTATAAACATTCGAAAAAGAGGACGTGGTTTAGATGGGACGTACACAACAACATTAAAACAAATTACTGATTTTAAAGGGAAAAGCTTTCTAAAAACGATTGATTTTTCGAAAGCAGAACTTGAAACACTCATTGATTTTTCATTGGAGCTGAAGCATAAGAAAAAGCATCAGTTACCACATCCTTATTTAAAGGGGAAAAATATCGCATTACTTTTCGAGAAACCTTCAACTCGAACGCGTGCTGCATTTAGTGTGGCTGCAAAAGATTTAGGTGCACAAGTCGACTATTACGGTGAAGGTGATTTTCACCTAGGTGCGAAAGAATCGATAGCGGATACTGCACATGTGCTAGGACGTATGTATGACGGTATTGAATTTAGAGGGTTCAAACAAAGTGACGTAGAAACATTAAGTCAGGCGTCAGGTGTTCCTGTTTGGAATGGATTAACGGATGAATGGCATCCAACCCAAATGATTGCTGATTTTATGACTTTGAAAACACATTTTGGGTCATTAAAGGGCAAAACGTTAACGTATGTAGGTGATGCGGCAAACAATGTCGCACATGACTTATTAGTCACAGGCGCTATTCTAGGGGTGAATGTACATATAGCGGCACCGTCATCATTACAACCAAGTACGGCTGTACAACAATTGGCACAAACGTATGCACAAGAAAGTGGTGCGCAACTATGCATAACAGAAAATATTAAAGAAGCGGTACATCATACGGATGTCATTTATACAGACGTATGGTTATCGATGGGGGCAGATACGTCAGAATGGGGGGCGCGTATTGATGCGTTATTGCCATATCAAGTGAACGCTCACATGTTGGCTTTAACAGAAAATCCTGATACGATTGTGATGCACTGTCTACCTGCTTTTCATGATTTAGAAACACAAACAGCTTTAAAAATACATCAACAATTTGGGCTTGAAGCAATGGAAATCACAGACGATGTTTTTCATGGCGCACAATCAGTTGTATTTGAGCAAGCTGAAAATCGATTACACTCGATTAAAGCGATACTCGCCGCTACATTAGGAGATGTATTTTAAAATAAATGATAGATTTTGAAGGAGTCGGACATGTGTTGTCTGACCCTTTTTTTAATGAAAATTTTAAAATAAAAGTTGTTCAAATCTCAATAACTTAAGTATAATATTATTAAAGTTTAATATAGATAGGGGATATCAACGGTGAAGTGGCTCAAATACATAGTGATTGGAATCATCATCATCATTATTCCAATCATCCTTCTTAAATTTATCTGGAGTAACGTTGAAACAGCTGAAAATAATTTTCAAAATGAATTATCAAGTCAAGTGCAAAAGCAACTCGATTTTTATCCGACGCGTCGTTTAGAAACATTTTTTGATAGAGAAGGGCAACGAGATGCCTCATTTTCAAAAGATGACAAAGGGACATGGGTGATTCAAGCAAGTATCTATAGAAAGGTAAACAACGGAAAGACTCCGATATACGAGTCGATATGGCTAGATGTAAATCGTAATAATAAAACTATTACAGGAACATATGAACTAGATTACAGAACAGGTGATGATCCATTTCATACCGAAAAAAGTAAGGAAGTTCCGATTGAATACAAAGGTGGTCAATTACGTCCAACTAAGAAAGTGCCTCCCGAAATCGAGAAGAATATTAAAAACGTTAAATTGCTTATACAACATGGCGAAAAAATAGATATAAAAAAAGCAAAACATGTAAAATTTTCTGGTACAGAAAAAAACAATAATTATAAATTTAATTATGATCTTCCTGACAATGATCCGAATTTGAAGTTATTGTCTGATTGGTACCAATATAAA
>NZ_PPQF01000005.1 GCF_002901865.1 Staphylococcus agnetis | reverse complement strand
TAAGTAGAATTCAAATGAAAAAACACCACAAAATCTTTTGAAGTGATTTTTGTGGTGTTTTTCTTGGAAGCTGAAACCCTATGTCCCAGCCCCTTATTGATTAAAAACACTTCAACATCATTTTCATGAATATGCAACGTACATTTTTGGAATAATAAAAAACCACCAAAATTCATAAAAGAACTTTGATGGTCGTCAATAAACATGCATTTTTCTTTGATGCTGTTTTTTAATTTTATTGGTCACCACGGTTAGATCTTAATATGAGCAATAAGAAATAACTAATCATTCCAAAGAGCAGTGTAATGAACAATGCGTGGAATAGAGCAATAATAAGATTTACATTAGTAATGACTGATAAAGCACCGGTAACGACTTGCAGAATAATAAAAATAAAGCTTGCAGTATAACCGTATGTGATTGTACGAATGTTAGGATAATTTTTCACTGCATGGATGTAAACAAACATAACAGTCATAAATGCAATGAATGCTAAGATGCGATGCGCTAATTGCACCCAGTCATGCATATCATGTGGGACTAAATCATTGAATGGTAATGGCCATGCCCCATAAGCTAAGCTAGAGTCGGTATGCCGAACTAAGGCACCTGTGTAAATGGCTACATATATCACACCCGCCATTAACCACGTTAAACGTTGCAGCGGTTTACGAATATGCACAATATTCGCTTCATACTTTTGATCTAAATTAAAAATAATTAACGTTAACACAAATACCGATGAGAAACTGATCAAAGATATTCCAAAATGTAGTGCTAATATATAATCATTTTGTTGCCACATCACTGCGGCAGCCCCGATTAATGCTTGTATTAATAAGAAACCAACACTAATTTTACATAATGGTTTTACTTCTTTTATATGCCCGATATGCTTCCAAGATGTAATCACAAGCCAAAGAACGATGAGTAGTGAGAGTCCAGACACAGCGCGATGACTCAGCTCAATAATCGTTTCTATCGGGAGGTTTTCAGGTAAAAAAGCACCGTGACAAAGTGGCCAGTCTGAACCGCAACCATCAGCAGAACCGGTTTTTGTAACAAGTGCACCACCAAGCTGAACCCATACCATCATTAAAGTAGCTAAGACCGAAAGCCACTTTAGGTTTCGCTTTCTAAACACTGCTCAACACCCCGTTATTCATAAAGTTGTAAAAAATGACGTAAATTTTACATTTAGGTTTATTATATCAAAAAACACACTTATAAATGTGACTTAATCATGACTTTCAAAGAATGTCGATAAAGTGTCACATTTTTTTTGTGATTCATCTAGTAAAGTATTTCACTTTAATATATCATTGTATTATATGAAATTTTTAAGGGGGGTAAATGATGTCTAAATCCGAGTTAACCGTTCAATCTAAAGGACGAGTAACTTTACAAGAATTAAAGCAGATTATCAAGTTAGGCCTTGTTCAAGGTAACCTGATACCTGCGTTTGCTGGGGCTTGGCTCGCCATTATATTTACGCACCATGCTTTTTTAGCATCCATTCCACAAATTGTTACAATGATGCTTGGTTCGACGTTGGTTATGGGTGGCGCATGTGCACTTAATAATTATTACGATCAAGATATCGACCGTATCATGCCTAGTAAACAAAATCGTCCTACTGTCAACGATCGGATTTCTAATCATCATCTTTTAATTTTAAGTTTAGGAATGATTGTGGTAGGAGAAATCCTACTTTTCATGCTTAACATTCCGTCAGGTGTGATTGGTTTAGCTGGTGTCATCGGCTACGTTTCATTCTATTCGATTTGGTCAAAGCGTCATACGACATGGAATACAGTGATTGGAAGTTTTCCTGGAGCTGTACCACCATTAATCGGGTGGGCTGCTATAGATGGCCAGCTCTCCATATTAGCGTGGGCGTTATTTTTAGTTGTTTTTTGTTGGCAACCGATTCACTTTTATGCATTAGCAATTAAGAGGAAAGATGAATATGCAATGGCCAATATTCCGATGTTACCTTCAGTGAAAGGGTTTCAACGCACACGTTTAGGAATGTTTATGTGGCTAGTTGGATTATTGCCAATTCCTTTTTTAATGATGCAACTTGGCATAGTGTTTGTTGTTCTTGCCACTCTATTAAATATAGGATGGATTTATTTAGGATTAACTAGTTTTAAAGCGACTGCTGTTGAAAACAAATGGGCAACAAAAATGTTTATTTATTCGTTAAACTATTTAGTTGTATTTTTTGCATTAGTCGTTGTGATGACTTTAATCAATATGATTTAAATGAAAAACGAGTGAGGGTTAATGATGAGCATACCAATTTTACCTACGATTAGTACTATGTGTATTGTAATTAGCGCAATCTTTGTCGCTATTGGTTGGAGATTGATTTGGAAAAAAGAAATTGAAAAACATAAAAAAGCGATGTTATTCGCCGCAATCTTTGCTGTTGTATTCTTTTCAATTTATGCAAGTCGCACAATTTTTATAGGTAATACAGCGTTTGGTGGACCTGATTCAATTAAAGTGTACTATACGATATTTTTATTCTGTCACATCACATTAGCGACAGTTGGTGCAGTACTTGGTCTCATTCAAATTATTACAGGTTTAAAAGATAAATATCATGTGCATCGTAAAATTGGACCATCAGCTTCTTTAGTATGGTTCTTCACAGCGATTACAGGTGTCGCAGTGTACATCTTATTATATGTTTTATATCCTGGTGGCGAAACGACGTCATTAATAAAAGCGACATTTGGTCTATAATTATGTTAGGTTGTAACTGATGGTACGATATCACGTTACAACCCTTTTTTATATGAATTATTTTGACTTTTGTAGAAAAAATGGGAAAATATTGTAAAATCACATGCGTTGAAGGAGGTGCCTATGAAAAGTATCGTGTTCAAAGTGATAGGTGTTATGTTACTTATCGCATTTTTAGTTTATTTATTTTACTCACCGAAACTTGAGTTCGACGTTTTAGAAAACCCTAATCAGTCTAAAGATGTGGTTAAACGTAGCAATACGCCTAAACCTAAATCAAATGAAGGAGAAAATCCTAAGTTAAAGAGTGGGGTAGGTACGCTCGTAGGCACAACAATGGATAAAGTAACAAAAAAATATGGGCAAGCGGATCGTACGTACTCATTTGATCATGATTTTAAAAATTATATTTTTCACAGAAAACATATGTATCTTATCATTACAGCGAAAAATAATAAGGTGAAATCTGTATATGTCACAGGCGAAGGTTCTAAATCTCAAACAGGCCCGATTGACATTCATTCACGTGCTGACCATTTATATAACAACTTCTCATTTAATACGGAACCTCAATTTAGTCTCAATGGACGCCAATATCACTATGAACTTTCTGATAAAGATATTAAAACACAAGCATTAATTCAATTTGGTGATATTTATGCGCAAGTATTTATAGATCAACAAACAAATCGTGTGATTGGGTTGCGTTTTTTAGACAAAGAAGCATTGGTCGCGATGAACCCATATAAGCAAAATGAGACAGATGTTTTAACAGAGGATGAAGTGAATCAAAAAGAAGCGCATAAAAATCCGGACCAAGATGTTAACCAACGTTTAACTTTGTATGAATTAACGAATGAGATGCGCCAGTTATATCATCAAAAGCCATTGAAAGTTGAAGGTAAGCTTGAAAGTGTAGCGAATGTTAATTTGTTTAACACATTATCCACAGACAATCGCTCATTTACAGAATCGAGTTTAATGAATGTATTAGATCAGACGGATTTACATTATCATAGTGTTTCACAAAATGTGGCGTACAATTTCAATGATATTCCGACGCTTACACATAGTTGGATGAATTCAGATGCCCATCGTTCGAGAATGCTAAATGAAAAATATACGACAATGGGCGGCGAAATCGATCGTCAATATTTCATACTCATTTTTCTAGAGGAGGATGATGCGCATGTTTAACGACGCATTGATGACAATTTTAGATCGCACGGATGAACTTGGTGATATGATTAGAGACTCTGAGTTGGCACATCAATATCAGTTGGCGCATCAATGTTTAAAAGATGATGAAACTGCACAACGCTTGTATCAATCATTTTTAGTGGAACGTCAAAGGTACAATGAGGTACAACGTTTTGGACGTTATCATCCAGATTATCAAAGTGTGATGGTATGTACGAGACAGGCTAAAAGAGCTTATGAAATGCATCCAACTGTTATTGCTTTTAAAAAAGCGGAGACAGCGTTACAGCAATTAATTGATGAAGTTATAACGATTTTAGCTACGAGTATTTCAGAACATGTCAAAGTGGACGCGGGTACGCCGTTGTTTGATAAGCTTGCTCATGGTTGTGCCACTGGTGAAGCTTGTCGATGTCAATCGCATTAAAATGAAAAGCGCCTTTCAAAGCACAAGTTAATGTGTCATTTGAAAGGCGTTTTTACATAGTCAAAAAGACTTGATGATTGCATATGAATCTTCTTTTATTAATGTAAGTTAATTAGAAGTATCATTTTTTCGTATAAAAAACTGATGTGCTATTGTAGGGCGGTCGGTAACGATGGTATGCACACCTTTTTCAACTAATTCATCCATTAAATCCAATCGATTCACCCCATAATAACCTGGAAAAATATTTTTAGAATTTAACCAATTGATTAATTTAACAGAAATAAGTGAAATTCCTCGATGGGACAAGGGCATTTGAAAAGTGTGCGCTTGCCCTTTATATAAATAAGGGAATCCTAAAAATAGCTTTATGATTCCCTCGGTCACTTCAGCTTGACTTGCTCCAGTCGCAATTTTATTATGATGAAGCTGGTTAAAACGTTCAATTTGTTTTTTATGAAAACTTGTAACTAAAACGCGTTGTTGTGCATGGTGCTCCATAATCACTTCATAAAGGCTTTCCGCTGCAATTTGGCCTACAAATGACTTTGGATCATCTTTAATATCAATATTAATTAATTGGTTGGGGTACTGTTTTAATAACTTAGCCAAAGTTATAATTTTAGCTTTAGGATGACCCTTATAAGGTTTGGTGCCATCCATATCTTTAAAATGATACCCCGCATCTAGTCTTAAAAGTTCTTCGAGTGTGTGTTGACATACAAGACCAGACCCATTGGTTGTACGATCAACATCCGGGTCATGAAATACGACAACATGCTCGTCTTTAGTGAGCCGGATATCAATTTCAAAACCAGTGAGCCCTAATTGCTGACTATGGTCAAAAGCAAGTTGTGTATGTTCTGGACGTTCATACATACCGCCTCTATGGCTTAACAGATATGGAGGATTGTGTTGGAAATAAGGGGCAATCTTATAAGGGGAACACGCATTATTGAGTATGACTTCTTGTTTATCCTTCTTTATAAAGTATCTTACGTGATTGATGGCTTTTATGAATGAACGCGTCGTTTTTGTCATAGCTCACTTCTCCTTATAAGAAATTTATCTTTTCGTTTTGAATACAGACATGGTACGATATAAGCGTGAAAGTGCGAGGTGATAATATGGAAATCGTACAACGTGAAAAATTAATCATTTACTTAAAAAATATGAAACACGAGCGACACATTAGAAAATACGGACATATCGTAGCGACAAGTAAAACACATAAGTATGTTGCTATGTATGTTGATCAAAAACAAGTGGATGTCGTCATTCAAAAATTAATGAAACTCAAATATGTCACTGACATCATGGGTTCACCTTATAAAACGATAAAAAAAGTGTATGAAAAGGAAAAGTATGAATTCTAGTTATTCCAATGGGGGTAACCAATGCTGTAATCTTAAAACACTTTTTAGATAATTAAAATAAAGCTCAAGTTCTGGATACGCTTCAGGTTCATGTACATCTACGCCAACCATCTCTATTTGATAAGGTTCAATGAATGATTGAATAAGTTCGAATTTGCGATTAGATTCAGGATATGGATAGTTTAACGCGTTTAACATGATATATATACCTTGAAAGTATCTGCCTTCTGTAGGCTTCATAATCATTGCGACCGAAGAGCGTTTAGCTTCAGATTTCGGTGTATGAAAAAAGACAATGCGTTCAATTCTAGGGTGATTATAAGCGATTAAGGTTTTAAATTCGTATAAGTCAGTGAGTCCATTCCCAAGGACTATAAATGATTGTTTCATGATGTTCCTCCTTTATGGGCATTATATTAAAAATGAAAAAAGATTGGAAGTGTCAAATGATGCGTGTCATTGCAGGGAAACATAAAAGTAAACAACTCAATACGCTTGAAGGGCGTAATACGCGACCAACCATGGATAAAGTGAAAGAGGGTATATTTAACAGTTTGCACGATGTTCAAGGTATAGGGTTAGATTTGTTTGCTGGAAGTGGTGGCTTAGGAATTGAGGCACTTTCACGTGGTATGGATAAAATGATTTTCGTCGATCAAAATTATGGTGCGATTAAAATTATTCGTCAAAATATTAGTAAGTTACATTTAGAATCACAAACGGAAGTTTATAAAAATAATGCTGACCGTGCATTAAAAGCATTAAGTAAACGTGACATCCAATTTGATATCATTTTCCTAGATCCACCTTATGAAAAAGGGTTAATTGATAAAGCTTTAGAGCGTATAAAGGCATTTGATTTATTAAAAAATAATGGTATTATCGTGTGTGAGTTTAGTCATCGTGAATCTATAAAAATAGACGGCTTCAAAGAAATCAAACGATATCACTATGGTTTAACAGATACTTGTTTATTAGAAAAAGGAGACAGTCATGGCTAATACAAAAGCAGTTATACCCGGGAGTTTCGACCCTATCACGTACGGACACATCGATATAATTGAGCGTAGTGCAGAACGTTTTGAGGAATTACATATTTGTGTGCTGCGCAATAGTAATAAACAAGGAACATTCACCTCTGAGGAACGTATTGCACTGATTGAAGCATCTGTATCACATTTAGATAACGTCTATGTCCATTCATATGGCGGTTTGCTTGTAGACTTTTGTGATGCGATTGGTGCGACGACAATTATACGTGGTTTACGTGCAGTGAGTGATTTTGAATATGAGTTGCGTTTAACGTCAATGAATCGTAAATTAAATCCAAAAGTTGAAACGTTATATATGATGACGTCAACTGATTATTCATTTATTAGTTCAAGTGTTGTTAAAGAAGTGGCACAATATGATGCGAATATTTCAGAATTTGTACCAAAACCAGTTGAAGAAGCATTAATAAAAAAGTTTCAACATCATCACAATTAAATATTGAAATGTTATCACATACAATGGTAAAGCGCTGAGATGTCATCAGCGCTTTTGTAATGTCAATATTTTCAAAGTGATTAAATTATGTGTGGTATATCGTGACGGGAGTGTTGAAATCCGTACATTGTTGGTTTGTGAGAAGGTTGTATATTTCAGTGGCTTTGATCTCTTGCTTGAAATAATGTGCATTCTTTTTATTAACATTCGTGACAATGTGTTTATCTGGATGTTGTTGTTTTAATTGTTTTAAATATGCTTGACCTTTAAGTGTCATCCCTAAAACTCTGATTGCGTTTACAGAGGTATCGACATCTGCACGTGTAACGTTTAATAATACATTCATTAATATGCGTTGAATATGAGTATACGTATAACGTTTAGTTTTTAATCGAGACATTAAAGCGTCATAATTGTCCACTTGTCGGATTTCTCGTTTAAGTCGATGTTCGAAACCTTCGCTCATGGTGTAAATTGAGGCGAGTGTATTGGTATCATGTTGAAGAATGGCAAATTTTATCAATTGAAAAAGCATGGTTGTATCCGTATAGGGATGCTGAAACAAGTTGAGATTCGATTCAGGCACACATGTCTTCCACTTGGTACTTTGATTCATTAATTCTCGGCGTATCGCTGAGCCACTCGCAAACGTACCATGATGAATATGATTTTGATGATGACTGGCATGCATACGTGGTATCGTATAAGGTCGGATAGTACTTTGCTGGATTGAAAGTTGCTTTAAATACGACAATGCAAGGATATTGTTAGGACTGTCGAGTGTCGAATCATTTAAAAGTTCGCGCACGATTCTAGGATAACTTTTACCTTGTTTAATTTGATGCGTAAATAATGGGTTTTCTTCTAATTGAAGCAATTTGTCACACAGCGTTTGCAATGTGTCAATGTCGCCACTTTCACTCCCAAATGATAAGGCGTTAACATTTAAATACTTTGCAATTTTAATTCCCATTTCTGCAAAGCGATCACTTGAGGATAAACTGCCTATCAAAGGTAATTCAACTACAAGGTCAACGCCATGCAAAGCCATCTTTGTGCGTGTAAACTTTGAAAACATTGAAGGCATTCCACGCATCATGAAATGACCACTCATGATTGCAATCGAAACGTCAGCATTTGTTATCTTTTTAGATTGTTGCGCATGATAAAGATGGCCGTTATGAAAGGGATTATACTCTGTAATGAAGGCAACACTTTTCATTTGCTTTCTTTCCTTTCGTGTCTCATTATGAGTATTGTAACAGAACTAAAGATGTTAAGAAAAAATCTTGACAACTTTAGCGTCAAAAGTTAAAATAAATTTTGTGCTTGTTAGAGGTGAAGCCATATGAAATGGTCAATAACACAATTAAGAAAATACCAAGGACAACCTTTTAAATTTAATCAAACTGTTGAATTTAACGATTTAGCTGGAACTTTAGATATAATTGATATCTCGCCAGTTCACATTGAAGGTGAATTAATCGTAAAGTCAAATGAAGTCGTTGCTACGATGCATTTAACGGGTACGTATACGATGGCATGTGCTCGTACACTTAAGCCTGTAGAGGTTCCATTTGATACGACGTCGACGGAAGTGTTTGATTTAGATGGTTTATACGAAGATGAGGACGATGAACATTATCATCTTGCGACGGATGGCATCATCAATCTTCGTGCAATCGCGGAAGAGATTGTGATGTTAGAAAAACCTATGCGTGTCGTTGCTGATGACAGTGAGGACATGTTAACAGGTGGCCAAGGTTGGGAAGTTGTTGACGAAACACAAATTTTGGATAACGACCCTTCACAAGATGAGTCGCATAAGAAAGTCGATCCAAGGCTTCAAAAATTACAACAGTTCTACGATGATAGTGATCGCGCACACTAACATCCATGCGTCATATGTAATGAATAAAAGGGAGGATTAATCATGGCAGTACCAAAAAGAAGAACTTCTAAAACAAGAAAAAACAAACGCCGTACGCATTTTAAATTAGCAGTACCAGGTATGCAAGAATGCCCAAACTGTGGTGAATTAAAATTATCACACCGTGTATGTCCAGCATGTGGTTCATACAAAGGTGAAGAAGTCGTTTCTAAATAATCGAAATGATGTGTATCGCTTTGACATATTGGTCGAAGCGATTTTTTTATGTCTTATCAGTACGTGACAGTATGATCGAAGTAGGATGCGTTAATGAACCTATGATAAAATGAAGACAAAAGATGAAGAGTTGAGGAATGAATATGGAGCAAATTACGTCCAATCAAAATGCAAAAGTGAAACTATTTCAAAAACTGAAGAAAAAGCGCGAACGCGATAAACAAGGGTTAGCAGTATTAGAAGGCTATCATTTAGTAGAAGAAGCGATTCAAAATAACATTAAAATTGAACATCTATTTGTTTTAGACGTACAACGTGTTGATGAGACGATAATTCATGCGAGTACGCACGTTTATGAAATTAATATGAAAGTTGCTGAGACGCTTGCGGGTACTGTCACTCCTCAAGGTATTTTTGCGATTATTAAAAAACCTGAGTCTCAAATCAAAGATGCACGACAAGTGTTGATTCTTGATCGCTTACAAGACCCTGGGAATGTAGGGACGCTAATTCGAACTGCTGATGCAGCGGGCCTAGATGCTGTTATTCTTTCTAAGGGCACTGCAGATGTATATTCGGATAAAGTATTACGTGCAAGTCAAGGGAGTGTCTTTCATATTCCAGTGATGGTTGTAGATGACGTAGTAGCATTTATTCATCAATTTAATGGACCTGTTTATGGAACAGCTCTAGTTGATGCGGTCTCTTATCACAGTTTAGAGAAGCAACAAAATACTTTTGCACTGGTTTTGGGTAACGAAGGTGAAGGTATAAGTGATGAAATTCTAAAAGCTACGACACAAAACGTTACTATACCCATCTATGGGCGTGCAGAAAGTTTAAACGTAGCGATCGCAGCCGGGATTTTAATGTTTCATTTAAAGGGTTGACCCTAAAAATACTCCTGTATATAATTGAAGTATTGAAATGAATATTTTGCTTACAAAAAGACGGAAACGATACGGGGCAATTGTATAGGGAAGGTTGACATTAACTGAAAGTCACCTCAATTGTGTAACGTTTTTTTCACCTTTTTAGCTACTTAAAGAAATTTAAGTCGGGCTTATGACCCGTTACCCACATAAATTCAGAGTGTATGTAGAAGACTACATAAAACTGGGTGGTACCACGGAAAGACTTCGTCCCAAGTATAGGACGGGGTCTTTTTATTTTTTAAGGAGGATTATTATGTCACACACAGATGAAATGGTGCAAATCAAAACCGAAGCACTTGGAGCGATACAACATGCCGATAGTGAAAAAGTGTTACAAGATGTGAAGGTCAAATATTTAGGTAAAAAGGGTCTTGTTACAGGATTAATGAAAAATATGAAGGATTTACCTAAAGAAGAAAAGCCAGCATATGGACAACAGGTTAATGATGTGCGTCAAGCTATTACTCAGGCTATTGACGAAAGACAAGCTTATTTAGCTGAAGAAAGTTTAAATCAACAACTTGCTGAAGAATCAATAGACGTTACATTACCAGGTCGCCAAATTGCGAATGGAGCAACACATCCGCTGACGCGTACGATTGAAGAAATTGAAGATTTGTTTTTAGGGTTAGGTTATGAAATCGTCACTGGTTATGAAGTAGAACAAGATTATTATAATTTTGAAGCATTGAACTTGCCTAAATCACATCCAGCACGCGACATGCAAGATAGTTTTTACATTACAGAAGACATATTAATGCGTACACATACCTCACCTGTGCAAGCACGTACGATGGAAAAAAGAAAAGGTAAAGGGCCAGTCAAAATTATTTGTCCGGGTAAAGTGTATCGTCGTGATTCTGATGATGCTACACATAGTCATCAATTCACACAAATTGAAGGACTTGTTGTGGATGAAAACATTAAGATGAGTGATTTAAAAGGAACATTAGAACTATTAGCTAAATCCTTATTTGGTGCAGATCGTGAAATTCGATTACGTCCAAGTTATTTCCCATTTACTGAACCATCTGTTGAAGTTGACGTATCATGTTTTAAATGTAAAGGAAAAGGTTGTAATGTTTGTAAACAAACAGGTTGGATTGAAATTTTAGGTGCAGGTATGGTTCATCCTAACGTACTTGAAATGGCAGGTTTTGATTCAAAACGTTACTCAGGATTTGCCTTTGGTATGGGACCAGACCGTATCGCTATGTTGAAATATGGCATCGAAGATATTCGTCATTTCTACACAAATGACGTACGTTTCTTAGACCAATTTAAAGCAGTGGAAGATAGAGGTGAAACAACATGTTAATTTCAAAAGAGTGGTTAGAATCCTATGTAGATGTTGATGTATCGATTGAAGATTTAGCTGAACGCATTACACGTTCTGGTATTGAGGTTGATGATATAGTAGATTTCACTGCAAATATTAAAAATTTAGTAGTAGGCTATGTCGAAGCAATACAAAAGCATCCTGATGCTGATAAATTAAATGTATGTCAAGTGAATATCGGCGAAACAGAACCTGTTCAAATCGTTTGTGGTGCGCCTAACGTTGGTGCTGGACAAACAGTCATTGTGGCTAAAGTGGGTGGTCGACTACCAGGTGGCGTGAAAATTAAACGCGCGAAATTACGTGGTCAAGTATCTGAAGGGATGATTTGTTCGTTACAAGAAATTGGCCTAGCGAGCAATGTTGTGCCTAAGGCTTTTGAAGAAGGAATTTATAACTTTTCTACTCAAGTTGAACCTGGAACGGATGCGTTAAAAGCCCTTTATTTAGATGACCAATTAATGGAATTTGACCTTACACCTAACCGTTCTGATGCATTAAGTATGATTGGAACCGCATATGAAGTGGGCGCTTTATATCATCAACCAGTTCAAAAACCAGATACGTCAATCAAGGTAGAAACAGGTCATGCACAAGATGAATTGACAGTTAAAATCCTTAATGATGATAAAGTTCCGTATTATAGTGCACGTATTGTTAAAAACGTTCGAATTGCGCCTTCTCCAGAATGGATGCAAGCGCGTTTAATGAAAGCAGGCATTCGACCAATTAATAACGTTGTAGATATTTCAAATTATGTGTTACTTGAATATGGTCAACCATTGCATATGTTTGATCAAGACCAAATTGGTTCAAATGAAATTGTAGTACGTCAAGCGCGTGAAGGCGAAACAATGACTACTTTAGATGATCAAGAACGTCAATTACAGGAAAATGACATTGTAATCACCAATGGTGAACAGCCGATTGCATTAGGTGGTGTTATGGGTGGCGATTTCTCAGAAGTGACAGACCAAACTACAAATGTTGTAGTAGAAGGGGCTTTATTTGATCCTGTAGCGATACGTCATACGTCACGCCGTTTAAATTTAAGAAGTGAATCTTCAAGCCGCTTTGAAAAAGGATTGGCAACAGAATTTGTCAATGAAGCTGTAGACCGTGCCTGTCATCTTTTAGAAGTATTAGCTGGTGGATCAGTGATGCAAGGCCGTGTATCTCAAGGATACTTAGGTTCCTTTACGCATACTATTGACATTACTGTAGAAAAAGTCAACCGTACAATTGGTTTTAACGTTTCAGAATCAGAAATGATTGAAGCGTTAGAACAACTCGGATTTAAAACATCGGTTGCAAATGACAGGCTACAAGTGATTGTGCCATCTCGCCGTCCTGATATCAAAATTGAAGCAGACATCATTGAAGAAATTGCGCGTATTTATGGTTATGATAATTTGCCATCATCACTTCCTGTATTTGAGACAGTGACTAGTGGTGCGTTAACAGACCGTCAACGTAAAACACGTGTTGTACGTCATGTGCTTGAAGGGGCAGGATTATCACAAGCCATTACGTATTCATTAGTAGATGAAAAGCGTGCAACGGCATTTACGACACAATCGCGTGATGTTATTAAATTGTTAATGCCAATGAGTGAAGCACATTCAACGTTACGTCAAAGTCTAATCCCTCACTTAATCGATGCAGCACAGTACAATGTTGCACGTAAAAATCAAAATATCGCATTATATGAAATTGGTAATGTCTTTTTCAGTAATGGCGAGGGTCAATTACCTGATGAAGTTGAATATTTGAGTGGAATAATGACAGGGGATTATGTCGCAAATCCATGGCAGGCTAAAAAAGAAGTGGTCGATTTTTATCTCGTTAAAGGTGTTGTAGACCGAGTGGCAGATAAATTGGCACTTTCATTTGACTATGAAACGGCCAAAATTGATGGGTTGCATCCAGGTCGAACAGCAAAAGTATTATGTCAAGGTGAGGTCATTGGCTTCATTGGTGAGTTACACCCATCTGTAGCTAAAACTTATGATTTAGGACGTACGTATGTATTTGAATTAAATTACGAAAAAATAATGACATTTAACGTAGGTTATATTAATTATAGCCAAATTCCTAAATTTCCTGGTGTAACACGTGATATCGCACTTGTTGTAGATACAGAGGTACGTGTATCATCACTTATTGATACAATTGAAAATACAGGAGGCCGTTTATTAAAACAAGCGTCTGTATTTGATGTATATGAGGGTGAACACATGGAAGCGGGCAAAAAGTCAGTAGCCATTCGTCTTGAATATTTAGATACTGAAAATACATTAACAGAGGCACAAGTTGCAGAGGTACATGAAGGAATCTTAAGAGCGTTAGAACACCAAGGTGCCACTTTGAGAGGATAAATTTTAAAACATGAAAGCAAGCGATGAAACATGCTTTAAAGCTGTTTCATCGCTTTTATGTGCGCTTTATTTAAAAGCTAGTGAATGTAATCTTCTGAATACTTTATAGGAATTGGAATAACAATCCTGTATATCCAAACAGCCAACAAATCATATTTAAAGATGAACTTTGTTCACTGTTATGCCTCTTTATTGATAGAAGTATAAGGAATTAAAACTTTACTTTGAATGTTTGGATTCAATTAATTTGAGTGCTTTATTTCTATTACTAAAATGTTTTTTTGTAATGAGGTCTAATTGATTTAATCCATGTTTCTCAATGAGACGAGCAGCAAGAAGATCAACTTTACTACTTGCACCCTTTAAAATCGTTTGATGCATTTGTTGAGATAAATGATCCATATGTTTGACAAATGCATACCGTGAAATAATACTGGCAGCTGCAATTGCAAGAGATTTTGATTCACCCTTAGTTTCAAAATGTGTCCGTTCATCTAGTGGTATCGTTCCTAATGCATAGCGTTTATAAACACTAGGTTCTGCAAATTGGTCAATGACAATAGCATCTACTGCGTCATTATCAACTTTTTTGAGCACATTTTTAATACATTCATTATGTAAAACTGCTTTCATCTTTACTTGAGACCATCCCATCGCTTGACGTTCATTGTACTTAGGGTTGTCTAAAACGAGTAAAGAATGTGGGAGATAAGTAACGAGTTGCTCGGCGAGTGATACTATCTTTGCATCATTTAATTTTTTAGAATCGTCCACACCAAGTGTTTTCAGTATATCGATGTGCGCTTGACTTACATAACAAGCACATACGGTTAGAGGACCAAAATAGTCACCACTGCCAGCTTCATCGCTACCTATACAATTTTGTTGATTGTATTTGGACATTGATGACGATGAATTTGATTTTTTAGTTGGTAGGGTAATTGCTTCTCCTAATAATGCTGTCGCAACGGCGTCTACATTGTTTCCTTGGAACATAACTTTACGTGATTTATATATACTAATAGTGACACCTTGATATTTCGCTTTAGCAATCATTCCTGGCCCGAGCTTAGAGGTGTCAGTTTTGATTTTTTTCATCAGTTGATCGATTTCTGATTGAGATAATGTTTTTACTAAATTTGCCATAAGAACCCTCTTTTAATTTTATTCATCTATGAACTAAGATATGTATTGTTTACATATATTGCAGTTTCAATCCTATCACAGATTGTAGGCACTGTGTGATGTATTGTGGTCAATCGTAATCCATGATACACAAAACCCACTGTCTCGTGTATAATGAACGATGATGAATAAATTTATTGATAGGGCTAGGTGAAAGGATATGGGTGAGTTTAAAAATAGAATAAACGTAACGATTAATGACCAGCACTATACGATTATTGGTGAGAATGATCCTGAGCATATTCGTTATGTAGCGGATTTAGTTGATGATAAAATTAGAACATTGGGACAGCGTAATGCTGGACTCGATTCCGTACGTAAAGCTGTACTTACAGCCGTTAATGTTACGCATGAATTGGTTTTGTTAGAAGAAGAGAATGCCAAGTTACGCGAAGAAATACAACGTTTAAAACATAGAGGACATTAGGATGTTTATCGTAATAAGCGGTACCATCCTTCTTGTGTATGCCGCTTTGGGCTTTTATCGTGGCTTCCTCGCAAGCTTATTACACTTATGTAGTACAATGTTTTCGATTTGGGTTGGACTGCAATTTTATGGACCCTTAAGTCGATATTTAAAATTATTTGTACCCTTTCCTAAAACGGATGCATTTCATATGCATTACGCGTTACCATTTAAAGAACCTGAAAATGCATTTAATGCAGTTATCAGTTTATTAATCATTATGTTTATTGTGAAAGTTTTGATGCACGTCGTTTTGGATACGTTCTCATCTTTGGCTTATCGTCACCGTAATCTGTTATCTTTACGTATTTTAGGTGTCATAACGAGTTTGATTTCAGGTGTTATTGTACTGCATTTTATAGTATTATTGATGGCACTGTATCCAGATGCGTTGATTCAATCCTCTTTGCAACATGCGACTTTAACAAAATGGTTCATTACACACATTCCTATCCTATCTGAAATAACACTTACTTTAACTTAAATAAACTTAAGAGGCTGGAGCGTACGATGTAAAAATTACTTACCGTTTCATCCTCTTTTTTATGAGGTGAATTGAATGACTAAAAAAGATATCATACGTTTACTTGAGAATATTGCAACTTATATGGAACTTAAAGGTGAAAATGCATTTAAAGTTTCTGCTTATCGTAAGGCAGCACAAAGTCTTGAAATAGATGAACGCACTTTAGATGAAATTGAAGATGTTACAACCTTAAAAAATATAGGTAAGGGTGTCGGTGAAGTCATTGAAACGTATCGAACTACGGGGACATCTCCGACTTTAGAAACTTTACAAAATGAAGTACCTGAAGGATTAATACCATTGCTTAAAATTCAAGGATTGGGCAGTAAAAAAATTGCTAAACTGTATGAATCACTTCATATAACAGATAAAGCTTCATTGCAAGCAGCATGTGAGGCAGGTAAAGTAAGTGAGCTAAAAGGATTTGCGAAAAAAACAGAGCAAAATATTTTAGAAGCTGTCAAAGCGATGGGTGCGAAGAAATCTCATTATCCTATTAACATGATGCGCGGACTCAATGATAAAATCACAACGTACTTAAAAACGATACCTGAAATTGAACGGTTTGAAGTCGCGGGTAGTTTCAGACGTATGAAAGAAATGAGTAAAGATTTAGATTATATTATAAGTACTAGAGCTCCTTTAAAGGTGCAAGCGGCATTAAAAAATATACCTAATAAAGTTAAGGAAGTAGCTGTTGGTGAAACGAAAGTCTCGCTAGAAATGAGTTATGAAGACGAAACGATAGGTGTTGATTTTCGTTTAATTGAGCCAGAAGCTTTCTATCATACATTGCAACATTTTACGGGTTCGAAAGATCATAACATTCGTATTCGTCAACTAGCAAAAGCACAAGGCGAAAAGGTAAGTGAATATGGGATTGAGCGTTCAGACGGACAATTACTTCAATTCAATAGTGAAGCTGAAATATATGCACACTTTAATGTTGAGTGGATTGCACCTAGTTTGCGTGAAGATGGTTCAGAGTTCGATAAAGATCTTTCAGATATTATTACACTTGACGATATTCGTGGTGATATTCATATGCATACGACTGCAAGTGATGGTGCGATGTCTTTACGAGAGATGGTTGAAGCCAATATACAAAAAGGCTATGAATTCATGTGTATTACTGACCATTCCAAAAATTTACGTGTAGCGAATGGTTTAAGTGTGGAAAAATTACTCAAACAAAATGAAGAGATTAAAGCTTTAAATCGGGAATATAATGAAATTGATATTTATTCTGGAACAGAGATGGACATTTTACCAGATGGAACGTTAGATTATGAGGACGATGTTTTAGCACAACTCGACTACGTTATTGCAGCGATACATCAAAGTTTTAATCAGAGTGAAGCGGATATTATGAAACGATTAGAAACAGCCTGTTACAACCCATATGTGCGACATATTGCGCATCCTACAGGGCGTATTATTGGACGTCGAGAGGGTTATAAAGTTAATATAGAGCAACTCGTGCGAATGTGTAGCGAGACGGGAACAGCATTAGAAATCAATGCCAATCCGCAACGTCTCGATTTAAATGCTACAATTTTACGTGCCCATCCACAACTTAAACTGACAATAAATACAGATGCGCATCATACAAATCATTTGGCGTTTATGCATTATGGTGTTGCGACAGCACAAAAAGGATTTGTAAAAAAATCACAAGTCATTAATGCTTATACGCGAGAACAATTTCAAGCATTTATTCGCCAAAGTAAATCAGTAAAATGATTTGAAGTAACGAATCGAAAATTAAATTGATGCATGTTTTAAAGCATTCATTTTAAGGTGATTATCCCGAAATGTGGTGCCTGTTGCAGTTGGGTTTATAATATAGACGTCTCTTGACAATAGAAAAGTAAGAAACGTAATCAAATTAATAATGGTGTACTTAAGAAATTGAGGGATTTTATGAAGCAAAAAACGTTAGAAGTACTTGAATTTAATAAAATTAAGACGACACTGTTAAATGAAGTCATTAGTGATTTAGGAGCAGCAAAAATACATCAACTTTCCCCATCAACAGATTTTGATACTGTTGTGGCTCAAATGGAAGAATTAGATGAAATTGCTCAAATTTATAATCAATATCGTTTACCTAGTTTGAGTGGCTTATCCCAAATATCAGCTTATATCAAACGTGCCCAAATAGGCGGTACATTAAATGTTCAAGAATTGAATGCGATTAAACGGATGATTCAAATTCAAAACCAGTTTAAAACTTTTTACAATCAACTTGTTGATGATGAAGAGACGATCAACTATCCCATGCTGGATAGTCAAATGATATTATTACCAGTGTTGACACCGCTGTATCAATCTATAAGGGAAAAATGTGATGAAACCGACTTGTTTGATGCTGCAAGTTATGAATTACAATCGATACGTAGTAAAATTTCCAAAACAAACCAACGGATTAAGTCACAATTAGACCGTATTGTAAAATCATCTGGGAATCAAAAAAAGCTTTCTGATGCGATAGTGACAGTGAGAAACGAACGACATGTCATTCCGGTTAAAGCCGAGTACAGACAAGATTTCAGTGGGATAATGCATGATCAGTCTGCATCTGGACAAACAATTTATATTGAACCGTCATCTGTTGTTGAATTGAATAATCAAGTGAGTCGTTTACGTAATGAAGAAAAAGTAGAAATGGAACGCATCTTGGCACAACTTACAGCAAGTGTAGCTGAAGAAAGTGATGCGTTACTTGTGTCGGAAGATGTGATGGGGCATCTGGATTTTCTTATAGCTAAAGCGCGATATGGCGCTAATATTAAAGCAACGAAACCCACATTTACAACGACGAAGTCCATTTATTTGCCTAAAGCGTATCACCCGCTATTAGACCGTGAAACAGTCGTTGCGAATACCATTGCATTTGATGAGGACATCCAAACAGTTATCATTACAGGACCGAACACAGGTGGTAAAACAGTTACACTTAAAACATTAGGGTTAATCGTGATTATGGCGCAGTCGGGGTTACTTGTACCTACGTTAGATGGAAGTCAATTGAGTGTATTTGAAAATGTATTTTGTGATATTGGTGATGAACAATCGATTGAACAATCTTTATCTACATTTTCATCCCACATGAAGACCATTATTTCTATATTAAACGAAGCGAATGAAAATAGTTTAATTTTATTTGACGAATTAGGTGCTGGAACAGATCCAAGTGAAGGTGCAGCACTTGCGATGAGTATATTAGATTACGTTCAAAGTATAGGCGCGCAAGTAATGGCAACGACACATTATCCAGAATTGAAAGCGTATAGTTACAACCGACCAGGCGTCATGAATGCGAGTGTTGAATTCGATGTAAATACGTTAAGTCCAACTTATAAATTGCTTATGGGTGTTCCAGGGCGTTCAAATGCTTTCGACATATCAAAACGTTTAGGATTGAGTTTAAAAATTATAAATCATGCGAAAACGATGGTGGGTCATGATGAAAAAGAAATCAATACGATGATTGCATCATTAGAAGACAATGCGAAACGTGTAGATGACCAACGTATTGAATTGGACCGTTTAGTACGTGAAGCCGAATCCTTACATCAACAATTAAGTCAAAAATATACGCAATATCAAAATTATGAAGCACGACTCATGGAAGAGGCGAAAGAAAAAGCAAATCAGCGTGTGCAATCAGCAACGCAAGAAGCCGATACGATTTTAAAAGAATTACGTGATATAAGGGACCGTAAAGGTGTCGAAGTTAAGGAACATGAACTCATCGAAAAGAAAAAACAACTTGATGATCAATATGAAGCAAAATCGATTAAACAAAACGTTAAGAAACAACGTCATGATGTTATTCAAGTTGGAGATGAAGTGAAAGTACTTTCTTACGGTCAAAAAGGTGAAGTTTTAGAACGTATAGGCAATGATGAAGCTGTCGTTCAAATGGGTATTATTAAAATGAAATTACCTATAGAAGATTTAGAGAAAAAAGAGAAAGTAAAAGAAAAACCATCTAAAATGATTACACGATCCAATCGATCTACAGTTAAGATGGAATTGGACTTACGAGGATATCGGTACGAAGAAGCATTAAGTGCGTTAGATCAATATTTAGATCAGGCTGTATTGAGCAATTATGAAGATGTCTATATTATTCATGGTAAAGGTACAGGTGCGTTACAAAAAGGTGTTCAACAACACCTAAAACAACACAGAAGTGTATCAAGTTATCGAACTGGGATGCCAAGCGAAGGTGGATTCGGCGTTACAGTTGCATCACTAAAATAATGAGCAATTGAAATGAAAATCCGCAATGAATTTGATATACTTTGACTATCAACGAAATCAAGGAGGCAACTTCCTATGGCATTAATCGAAGTAAACGATTCAAATTTTAACGAACAAATTAACAGCGGTGTGAAATTAGTAGACTTTTGGGCAACATGGTGTGGCCCATGTAAAATGATTGCACCTGTTTTAGAAGATTTAGCAAATGATTATGATGGTAAAGCAGATATATTAAAATTAGATGTTGACCAAAACCAAGCTACAGCTGCTAAATATGAAGTGATGAGTATTCCAACTTTAATCGTATTTAAAGATGGAGAACCTGTAGATAAAGTGGTTGGTTTTCAACCTAAAGAAAATTTAGCACAAGTATTAGATAAGCATTTATAATTTTTAAAATTGACAGTGCATACCTCTGTACGTTTAAAGCGACTATTTTTAAATAAGCAAGTGTACACGATTGGGTTAGGATCTTTAATTTGTTCCAACCCTATGATTTACAATCATTTAGGCTGGGCGACGAATCTCTTTTAGATTTCGACCCAGCCTTTTCATGTATAGCGATGTAAGCGGGTGATAAAAAGTGAACGAAGTTAAAACGAAAATCAAACAAAAACTCTCCGTTTTACCGATGGAACCAGGGTGTTATTTAATGAAAGATCGACAAGATCAAGTGATTTATGTGGGCAAAGCAAAACGCCTTAGAAATCGCGTAAGGTCTTATTTTACAGGGGCACATGACTTAAAAACGACACGGCTTGTTCGTGAAATTGTGGATTTCGAATACATTGTAACCTCAAGTGAAACGGAGTCATTATTGCTTGAACTTAATCTTATTAAAAAATACCAGCCACGTTATAATGTGTTATTAAAAGATGATAAAAGTTATCCGTTTATTAAAATCACGAAAGAACGTCATCCTAAACTCATTGTGACGCGCACAGTACGAAAAGGGAGTGGCAAATATTTTGGTCCCTATCCTAATGCTTACTCTGCCCATGAAACTAAAAAGTTATTAGATCGTATTTATCCATATCGGAAATGTGATAAAATGCCAGACCGATTGTGCCTCTACTACCATATTGGTCAATGTTTGGGACCATGTGTCTATCCTGTAAAACAAAGTGAATACGATCAAATGACGAAAGAAATCAGTGATTTTCTCAATGGTGAGGATAAAACTATTTTAAAGCAGTTAGAAACACGCATGCATACTGCTAGTGAAAATTTAGAATTTGAACAAGCGAAAGAGTATCGTGATCTAATTGAACACATTCATAACTTAACGAAAAAACAAAAAATCATGTCTGCAGATCAAACCGTTAGGGATGTATTCGGATATCATGTGGAAAAAGGATGGATGTGCATTCAAGTCTTCTTTGTGCGACAAGGGAATTTAATTGAAAGAGAAGCGACAATGTTCCCTATACAACAAACTGCCGAGGAGGAATTTTATACATTCATTGGCCAATTTTATCAACTCAATCAGCATTTTATTCCTAGAGAAATACATGTACCTAAAGAACTGGATCATAGCATGATACAGTCTGTAGTTGACACTAAAATATTAACACCACAGCGAGGGCCGAAAAAACAACTGGTCGATTTAGCTAATAAAAATGCTAAAATTTCCCTTGAAAATAAATTTGAGATGATTGCACGTGACGAATCAAGAACGATTAAAGCAATTGAACAATTAGGGGATGCGATGGGGATTCAAACGCCAATTCGTATAGAAGCTTTTGACAACTCAAATATTCAAGGGGTCGATCCGGTATCCGCTATGGTGTCATTTGTAGATGGGAAACCTGATAAAAAAGGATATCGAAAATATAAAATCAAAACGGTTGAAGGTCCTGATGATTATAAATCAATGCAGGAAGCTGTGCGTCGCCGGTATACACGCGTATTAAATGAAGGGTTGCCTTTGCCAGATTTAATCATTGTAGACGGTGGTAAAGGTCATATGTCAAGTGTTATTGACGTGATTCAAAATGAATTAGGGTTAGATATTCCGGTCGCAGGTTTACAAAAAAATGAAAAACATCAAACGTCAGAATTATTATACGGTGAAGAGGCTCAAATCATTCCACTAAAAAAGAATGGTCAAGCTTTCTATTTATTACAACGTATTCAAGATGAAGTGCACCGTTTTGCGATTACATTTCACCGTCAAACACGACAGAAAACAGGGCTACAATCCGTATTAGACCAAGTGGAGGGGATTGGACCTAAGCGCAAGACAAAGCTATTACGTCACTTTGGATCTATTAAAAAAATGCGCCAAGCATCACTCCAAGAATTACAAATGTGTGGGTTGCCTGAAAAAACTGCGAAAGCGCTCTATGACACATTGCACGAAGAAAATGGATAAAATTGGGTTGAGAATCATTCTCATACCCAATTTCGTCACATTTAGTGTTACAATGAAGAAAAGTTGATTTCTTTTTTTTAATAAGATGTGCAAACGTTTTCTTAAGGGCAACATTAAAAAAAAGAAGTCAAAAAAATTTAGTATCGCAGGGGGGACTTCCTTTTGGAACAATCGAAGAATCAATTCTACCTTAGAAGATTACATTCGTTGCTTGGCGTGATTCCACTAGGTGCATTTTTAGTAGTTCACTTAACAGTAAACCACCAAGCTACGCAAGGGGTAGACGCATTTAACAAAGCGGCAGGATTTATGGAATCATTACCATTTCTTTACGCGCTAGAATTTATTATGATATACATTCCGATTTTATTCCATGCGCTTTACGGTTTTTATATCGCATTTACAGCAAATCAAAATATCGGACATTATTCATATATGCGTAACTGGATGTTTTTATTCCAACGTTTATCAGGTTTGTTAACATTCTTATTCGTGATGATACATATGTGGCAAACGCGTATCCAAAAGTTATTTGGTGAAGAAGTAAGCTATGATATGGTTCATGAAATCGTATCCAATCCTATTTGGTTAATTTTTTACATCGTATGTATTATCGCCGTTGTATTCCATTTTGCTAATGGTTTATGGTCATTCCTAGTGACTTGGGGAATTTTACAATCTCCTAAATCACAAAAGGTATTTACATGGGTATCATTAGTGGTATTCGTAATCTTATCTTACATTGGCGTGAGTGCAATTTTAGCATTCGTTTAGATGTTGGCAAATTCGTGCATTTCAGAGCTTTAATAAGACAAAAATAAAACACTTGATTGATTAAGAATTGACACAAGCGTTTTTAGTCTTAACGTTTTAATCATTTCAGGGGAGTGACAATGCTATGGCAGAAAAGAAAATTATTGTTGTCGGTGGCGGACTTGCAGGCCTAATGTCAACAATTAAAGCGGCAGAACAAGGGGCTCACGTAGACTTGTTCTCAATTGTTCCAGTTAAACGCTCACATTCCGTATGTGCACAGGGTGGTATTAATGGAGCAGTTAACACGAAAGGTGAAGGTGACTCACCATATTTACATTTTGATGATACTGTATACGGTGGCGATTTCTTAGCAGATCAACCACCAGTAAAAGCTATGACTGAAGCAGCACCTAAAATTATTCATTTACTTGACCGTATGGGTGTGATGTTTAGTCGTACTAAGGAAGGTTTATTAGATTTCCGACGTTTCGGTGGCACACTTTTCCATCGTACAGCATTTGCGGGTGCAACGACGGGACAACAGTTACTTTACGCGTTAGATGAACAAGTACGTAGCTATGAAGTTGATGGCTTAGTAACAAAATATGAAGGTTGGGAATTTTTAGGTGTTGTTAAAGATGATGAAAATAAAGCGAGAGGGATCATCGCTCAAGATATCACAACATCTGAAATTAAATCTTTCGGTTCAGATGCGGTCATTATGGCAACAGGTGGCCCAGGTATCATTTTCGGTAAAACAACAAACTCTATGATTAATACAGGTTCAGCTGCATCGATTGCGTACCAACAAGGGGTACATTATGCAAACGGTGAATTCATTCAAATCCATCCTACGGCGATTCCTGGGGACGATAAATTACGTCTGATGAGTGAATCCGCACGTGGTGAAGGTGGTCGTATATGGACGTATAAAGATGGTAAGCCGTGGTATTTCTTAGAAGAGAAGTACCCTGACTACGGTAATTTAGTACCGCGTGATATTGCGACACGTGAAATTTTCGATGTTTGTGTCAATCAAAAACTAGGTATCAACGGTGAAAACATGGTTTATTTAGATCTTTCTCATAAAGATCCACATGAACTTGATGTAAAACTTGGTGGTATCATCGAAATCTATGAAAAATTCACAGGTGACGATCCACGTAAAGTTCCGATGAAAATTTTCCCAGCTGTTCATTATTCTATGGGTGGTCTCTACGTTGATTACGATCAAATGACGAATATTGAAGGATTATTTGCTGCTGGTGAATGTGACTTCTCTCAACATGGGGGTAACCGTTTAGGCGCGAATTCATTACTATCTGCCATTTACGGTGGTACAGTTGCAGGTCCTAATGCTGTTAAATATGTTGAAAATATAGATAAATCCTATGTCGATTTAGATGAAAGCATTTATCAAAAACATATCGATGAAGAACAAGCGCGTTTCGATAAACTTCTAAATATGAAGGGAACGGAAAACGCCTACAAATTACATCGTGAACTAGGTGAAATTATGACAGCAAACGTAACGGTTGTGCGTCATAATGATCGCTTACTTGAAACGGATAAGAAAATTGTTGAGTTAATGAAGCGTTTTGAAAACATTGATATGGAAGATACACAAACGTGGAGTAACCAAGCCGTATTCTTTACGCGTCAATTATGGAACATGCTTGTATTGGCACGTGTCATTACGATCGGGGCATATAATCGTAATGAATCACGTGGTGCACATTACAAACCAGAGTTCCCAGAACGTAATGATGAAGAATGGTTAAAACATACAATCGCAACATATAATGGGCCAACTGAAAAACCTACGTTCACTTATAAACCAGTGGATGTAAGTTTAATTGAACCTCGTAAACGTGACTATACTAGTAAGTCAAAAGGGGGTAAAAAATAATGGTTGAAACGAAAGAACAAGTTTCAAATGAAGGACAACAACAGCAAACAACACATCATAATAATAAAACGATTAAATTGATTATTAAACGTCAAGATAATGCAAATTCAAAACCATATGAAGAAGGTTTCGAAATTCCTTATCGTGAAAATTTAAACGTAATCGCTTGTTTAATGGAAATTCGTCGTAACCCTATCAATGATAAGGGTGAAAAAACGACACCTGTTACTTGGGATATGAACTGTCTTGAGGAAGTTTGTGGTGCATGTTCAATGGTTATCAACGGTCGTGCTCGCCAATCTTGTTCAACAATCGTAGACCAATTAGAACAACCGATTCGTATTGAGCCGATGAACACGTTCCCTGTGATCCGAGACTTACAAGTTGATCGCTCACGTATGTTTGATAATTTAAAACGCATGAAAGCATGGATTCCTGTAGATGGCACATACGATTTAGGTCCTGGACCACGTATGCCTGAAAAGAAACGTCAAACAGCTTATGAGTTATCTAAATGTATGACGTGTGGTGTGTGTTTAGAAGTTTGTCCTAACGTGACGCCTTCAAATGACTTTGTGGGTGCACAAGCCATTTCACAAGTACGTTTGTTTAACTTGCATCCAACTGGTGCAATGACAAAAGATGAACGACTTGATGCATTGATGGATCAAGGTGGTTTACAGGCCTGTGGTAACTCACAAAACTGTGTTCAAGCATGTCCGAAAGGCATACCTTTAACAACGTCAATTGCAGCACTTAATCGTGAAACATCATTCCATATGTTCAAGTCATTCTTTGGCTCAGATCATAAAGTAGACTAATACCATTAATTTAGAAGCGGAGGCCATGTGTCTCCGCTTTTAATATATTCAAGTTAAGATTTGGATACATCATTGAGCGATATAATTTCATTCATAGCATGATGATGCGTTAGGAATGTAAAGAATGTGACTTATCAACATATGCGGTGTATGATAAAATGTACAACAAGTATAAAAAGAATAGGATGAAGAAAATGGAGAGACCTATCGGCGTCATAGATTCGGGAGTAGGAGGTCTCACAGTCGCAAAAGAAATCATGCGACAATTGCCAAACGAAACGATTTATTATCTCGGTGATGTGAGCCGTTGTCCTTATGGTCCTAGATCTCAAGAAGAGGTACGTCAATTTACAATTGAAATGGCGAACTATTTAACACAATATGATATTAAAATGCTTGTTATTGCATGTAATACTGCGACAGCCGTCGCGTTAGAACCCTTACAAAAACAACTCAAAATACCAGTTATAGGTGTAATTGAACCAGGGGCACGTACTGCAATTATGACAACAGAAAATCATAGTGTCCTTGTTTTAGGTACAGAAGGTACAATTAAGTCCGAAGCATACCGTCAACATATTAAGCGCATTAATCCTAATGTTGAAGTACATGGTGTCGCATGTCCTGGCTTTGTGCCGCTAGTTGAAGAACTCAAATATAAAGATCCTACTATTACAAGTATTGTGATTCATCAAACGTTAAAAAGTTGGAGACATATTAAAGCTGATACTGTTATTTTGGGATGTACACACTATCCCTTATTATTCCAACCCATTAATGAGTATTTTAATCGTGCAAAGACAGTCATTTCATCTGGATTGGAAACGGCACGTGAAGTGAGTGCACTACTCACATTTAGTCATGAACATGCCCACTATAACCCTCAACCAAAGCATCGATTTTTTGCGAATGGTCAAACTACGCATATTGAATTTATTATTAAAGAGTGGTTAAAATACAAGCATGTCAAAGTGGAAAAAATTCATTTAGGCTAGGAGGACAAAATTTATGAATGATATTGTAATTGCATCATCAAATAAAGGAAAGATTAATGATTTTAAAGTCATTTTTTCTGAATATAATGTCATCGGTATAAATGAACTGATAGATGATTTTGATGTTGAAGAAACAGGAACAACGTTTGAAGAAAATGCCCGCTTAAAATCAGAAGCTGCAGCAAAAGCATTACATAAAACAGTGATTGCAGATGACAGTGGCTTAGAAGTTAACGCCTTGGATGGTGCACCAGGTGTTTATTCGGCACGTTTTGCGGGTGAAGATAAAGATGATCACGCCAATATCGATAAAGTATTATCATTGTTAGAGGAACAAACAGATCGTTCGGCACGTTTTGTGTGTGTGATTAGTATGACAACTGCTGACGGAGAGACACACACATTTAAAGGTACGGTGAATGGTGAAATTACACTTGCTCGAATCGGTGAGAATGGTTTTGGCTATGATCCAATATTCTATGTTCCGGATAAAAATAAAACGATGGCACAATTATCTGCAGAAGAAAAAGCTCAAATTTCACATCGCCGACGCGCTATCGATCAACTTCAAGTGTACATGGAAGGGACCGAATCGAAATGAAATTGATACTTGTAAGTGATAATCATTCAGAAACAGGTATTTTACATGAAATTTATGATAAACATGATGATGCAGATACATTTATTCATTTAGGAGATTCTGAATTCACCTATCAAGATACAGAATTAAGTTTGTATCGACGTGTGAAAGGAAATATGGATTTTTACCCAGAATTTCCAGAGGAAGACACAATCACGATACAAGGGGTGACATTCTTTTTTACACATGGCCATCGTATGGGTGTGAATCAAGGCCGTGACATGTTAGCACAACACGCTAAAGCACAGGGTGCTACATTTGCGTTTTATGGTCATACGCATATTGCTCGTTATGAATATCTTCAAGGGATACATGTGATAAATCCTGGTAGTATTACACATTCACGTAGTACCGAAGAAGAAACATATGCTGAAATAAAACTTGATGATGGAGAAGGGACACTTAATTTCCGTAATCGTCAACATGATATTTTAAGTACTGTACCATTTCAATATTAAAATCGAGCGACCATCATCTATAGTTAAATTATAAAAAGGCTAAGCACAATCAACGTGTTTAGCCTTTTTATATGAATTAATGACGAGTCATATGTTAATTGCGCGTACATCATGCACGTGATAGGTTTTGTTTTACAGCTTGAACCAATGCTTTACCTTCTTGTTTAGATACAAAATCAAAAATATAAGCTTCATCGCTAAACGTCTTTATGACTATACGATAAGGCTTAAATGAGAATCCAAATTTAATAAGTTGAATCTCATTGAATAAAAATTGAGAACGTATTTCTTGATCAGCTAAAAGACCCTTAGCTTTAAAGTAAACACCATCTTCTTTTAAATAAAGTGTACCATGCACATAATTCGCTTTAATAATGAGCATTGAAGCAAGAACTTGTAATGGTTCATTTTTTATCTTATTCATTGAGACACCCTCTGTTATCTTTTAAAATAATGGTATCATATTTTTTTAACCTTTTATAAGTAAAACATGATTTTCTTATTAATTGAAAATAACGTACAAGGTAGTTAATACGATCTTAATAAAAAGGAGTACTCAATGTTCACAATTACTGAAATTACCGAGGCATTAAACCAAAAAAGAGTGAAACACATATATCAACGATTTTCTAAATCACTACAATCACATATAAGCTATAGAGCATTTAAAAAACTATTTAAGTATTATTGTAAACATTACGGTAAGAGTGACATTTATCTCGATCGCTTTAATGCGGGTAACGGTGAAGCGGTATGGTACAGTTCCAATCGTGATGCGGGGATTAGCATGACTTTTCATCAATATGAAATTACGTCAATGTTACTTTTACCAATAGATACAGAGCCATCACATGTATTAACAACGTTTAATCAGTACATTATGCCAGTAGAAAATGAATTTTATATTTTTTGGGGCGGTGACAATGCGTTGTTAAATTATCATTATCCTACTGAAACACAACGGTATGCGTATGACTTAGTGATATTAAAAGACGGTCGGTCGTTTCATCACGATGGTAGTCAGTTACGCCATTACTATTGTTTTGGCACACCAGTCATTGCGCCGAGTGAGGGTGAAGTAGTGGCGCTAAATGATGATAGAGAAGACCAACAGCCTGGTGTCGTGGACGCACAAAACCTATTAGGGAATTATGTCATATTGAAGCATCGCGAGAATGAATTTAGCCTTATCGCACATTTAAAGCAACATTCATTAGTCGTAGGTGTAGGAGATAAAGTGAAACAGGGGGAACGGCTTGCTTTATGTGGCAATAGTGGTCATTCAACAGAACCACATATTCATTTTCAAGTGATGACGGATATTAACCATACAAGAGGGAAGTCCATGAAGATACAGTTCATAGATCAACATCAATATGAAAAAGGCGACATTGTATCAGGTTTAGAACAAATGAAATGACAACGCCTTAAAAATAAAATATTGTATTTTGCACTGCATTAATATACACTCATATTAATTGCTGTAAAGGGGGGATTTAAGGAGTAATTCAACTCTAAAAAAGATGAATTTACTTTAAAATTATGGTGAAAATACATATTAAAATTAGAAGAACAACACCGTCAGAATGCATTAAAGGTATCATTGGCATGACTGTAATAATAGGGTACGTGTTAGTGTTAAAGCAACTTTTTACTAAGGAGAATCTATGATGGATAAATTAACGATAATCAAACTACGCACGTTTTTAAACTATTTCATAGGTCTCATCGCGTTAATCATTGCGATATGTACGTTATTTTTATAAAGTACCAAAATGAAAGGCCACCTTGTCACATTTTACGTGATAAGGTGGCTTGTTTTTATTTATTTTTAAGTTGATAGATACGATAAAGAAGAGGATGAGTGACACATATAAAGTCTCCAACCAGTTCTTCGATATACCCGCCAAATCCTTTTTTGAATTGTAGTACACCATAGTCTTCAGCTATAGGTGAAAAATCACCAGTAATGCCATAAAAATTATAACGGTCTATATGTTGTTGTTTCGCATGTTGAATCATATGCCACTGTAAGACATAACTGCCCATAAATTTGTTGAATTCAGGATCTGATCCACTAAAAAGATAGACCATTTCATCTTTTGTTTCAGCAAAAATTGCCGCAGCTAAATGGAGTGTATTACCATGTTTCGATCGTAATTGATTTGCTACTGTCATATTTTCTTGCAACTTATCATAAATAATTTGTTGTTCTTTTAATTTATTTTGTTTTTTCTTAGATAAAGGTTGCGTTTGATTTTGTAACTGTTTTTTTATCTGTTCATCTATGTCATGTGCTTTAGTTTTTAAAATGTCAATATGTTCATTTAAATGGATATAGGCCAATTGAATCGACGTGATTTCTGGATAGTTCCTTACAAATTGTTCTAAATAAGATTTGGTAAAAAGTGAAAAGCCATGTTTGATTTCTGCTTTCTGATAAAGGGCATAAAAAGCATCCATTTCATTTACAGAAAGCGTCTTAACTTTTACGCCCATTTGCATGGCTTTTTTAATACTATGAGCAGTATTGTATTCCATCCCTTTTAATATCGAGGATGGTGCTTTGTCTTTTAAATCTAAAATAGCTAACCATCTTGCTTGGCTTAATTCAGAATAACCTGTTGAAAAACCTTGATGTTGATATTGAAGCGTGTTGAATGTCTCTATTAGTGATGAAATATTAAAATCTTCTACAATATTCCCTTTAAAATCACGTATATGACGTATCACATAAGGGTCTATCAGCATAAAGATAGTACGCCTCTTTTTAAAATACTTTTTAAGCTCATTGAAATAAAATTCAACCAATGTTGTATTTGAATAATCCAACATCGGTCCTCGATGGCTATAAACGTAATTAAAATATTTTAGTAAAGGGGCAGCGGTGAATAATCCTGCTGCAACAATGTTATCGTTATCATCTTTAACCCCTAAAAGGGACACATGAAGCCCCTTTTCTTTTCGCGCTTGATAATGTTCTATAGATTGTGTGTACTGTTTAAAGTGATGATTGATGTATTGATGATATTCATCTGGTGTAAGTTCTACAAATTTCAAAAAAGATACCCCTTTCTAAGACGCGGTCAATAAATGACTTATGGCGAGATGTCTAAAAATTAATGAAGTACGATTCCCAAAATCATTTATAAAAAACAATTATATTGCTATCACAATAGCATAAACACTATGTGTTTGTCATGTATATGAAAGTTGTGTAATATTTAATATTGAAATATAAGAGGGTATGATAAGGATAGTAAAAATAAAAAAAGAAAAATCTTGTTATGAAATTAACAAAGATTTTTCTTTTGATTAATGACTTCAGTCAGTTGAGCACGTAAAACGTGCGAAACAATAAACCACCTGCTATGCGGGTGGGCAACAAAAGTTATACTAAAAAATCC
>NZ_PPQF01000048.1 GCF_002901865.1 Staphylococcus agnetis | reverse complement strand
ATATAATTATTTTGTTAACGACGAGGTGTTGTTCTTAAAATAGATTAGCTTGAGTTATCTAATTCAGTTTATATTTTAACACAAAAAAACAGGCCAACCATTACGGTTAGCCTGAAAATACACTTATATTTACGTATAAAACAACCACATAAATAAGATAACATAAAAAAAGAGCAGCCGCAAGGGCTACTCTCAGGTACTTGGATGTACGGATATAAGATTTTTAGCAAACCTTAAAGATAATTTATCACAAATAAAAAAGACGGTCAATTAAGACCGTCAATTTTCACATTGCCTGCAAAATGTGAGGTAAATAGTTATAACATAAGGGATATTTTCTTTATAAACCATAACATACTTTGGCTCATTTGTCACCCTAATTTTTTTAATATTTTTTGTCTTTATTAATAAAAAAGACGGTCAATTAAGACCGTCACAACTTTTAAGCGTCGTATGCAATACGCGAAAAATATACTCAGTGTGAGAGGGAACACTACTTCCTCACGAATTTAATATAACATACTAATGTTTTATACGGCAACTCATAGCCACTTAATATTTCCCCAATAAGTTTCATTTTTAATTTTTTCTTCTTTGTCAGTGATCTTACATACTGCACAATAGAAATAGGCTTTAATTGCGCCTGGCGCTTGATATTTAAATCTTATCCACCAATAGCCATCTTTTTTTATCACTTGATCAAACTTAACCCAGTCATCTTTACTATATAGCCAAGACGCTTGGTCAACTACTTCACCATTCAACCCCGCTTGACGTCGGACTTTAATCGCTCTATCTGGATAGAATGTTCCACTTAACCCCCAAGATATACGATTAACTTGTGTTTTACCTGCTAACGTACCACCGATAGGTTTGCCGTGTATAGCCCCAGCGATGTCGCGACAGTATTTCTCGGTATTCGCTCTAATGTAATCCATGTCGTTTTTGTTAGTGATAAAACCTAGTTCAGCAAGCCTATAATTGACATTTAACTCTGCTGATACATTGACATTCAACAAGTCATTACGTGGCGTCACACCTCGAATTTGACCCAAATTAGACTTAATGACGGACTGTATGCCATTGTCTATTGTGTCTGCATTAAATTTATTTGAAATAATCACATGTCCACCACTTGCACTTGCCCCCGCTGCATCTAAATGAAACTCAACAACTACATCAGGATTCTGGTTGCGCTTAAGCCAGTATAAGCCATAATCTTTTTTATTACCTAGACGTTGACCATATGCGGTGTCTTGATACATATCTTGCGACATATTAGACCCACCATACAAATAAACATCATGTCCTGCTGTGCGCAGATACTTGGCGACATTTGGCACGATGTTCTTACGTATAAAATCACGTTCATTAGTCCCATTACCAACTGCACCAGGATCATTGTACCCATGACCAGGTACAAGTGCCACTTTAAGTTTAACTGGTTTAGGTGTCTTGCTAGGTAATAGACTAGTAATAGACTTCTTCTTAGCGTAGTTCAATCTAATAAACCACATTGGGTTGTCATATTGGTGCCACCGTCTTGTAGCACTTTCCCAACCTGGACGTCCATTCACATATCCTCCACCTTGCCAATTTTGCTCGATAACTTCAAAACTATTTAATGTTGCTTTAGTTACTACCGCAACATGCCCAGAACCAGCTCCGTACCTTCCATTGAAAATAGCTATGTCACCTGGTAGCGGTAAAAAGTTAGGGGTATTTTCGTACACTGTCGCTATATCACGAAGTAAACTAGCATTGTCAGTAGGAATATCCTTAGCATACATTCCACTTAATCTGAAACCAGTCATATAATTGAAGTAACTGTTAGCGTAATCGTAACATTGGTAGCCAAAAGCCAAATCAAAGTCGTATTGCTTACCTACAGAGTTGTTAAGCCATTTTATAGCCTCATCTAAAGTTCTCATTTAATCACCTCAATAAAAGAGAACCCTTAAAGGTTCTCCTCGATTTCAACTGGTTCGACAATGTCTTTTTGAGGCATAGCACCAGTTGCTTTAATATACTTTTGTTCCGCTTTATACTTCTTCATTTTTTGGTTAGCCCATTGTGCCTCTTTAGTATTAGGGTTGTTCTTATATGCCATGTACAAGCCCATAATTGTCATTAATAAAGAGGATATATCTTCTTCACTAATAACTGGCAAAGGGTTAATGCCCTTCGTTGTTAAATACTGGTTGACCAAAGCTAAGATTAAAACAATGTAACGTGCTACTACTTTAATATCCATTCAATTCATCTCCTTAACTTAAAAAGCCGACGCATTAGCGCCGACTTTTAATCTTATTTACATTTCCCAAACCAGAAGCATGCCCAGAAGCTGTATCCAAATAACATAGCGTTCACCTCCTTAAATCCCAAATAATGTACGTAAAATTGCGATGATGATGGTACTGGCAATCGTGCCAATTACACCAAGCATCCACATTTTGAGATCTTTAATATTTTTGGCATTTTCTCTTTTGTTCTGTTCCTCTTTTAATCTGTCTTGTTTTAACTCTTCAAAAGTTCGATCGAGTTTGTCATAGACTTTTTCTTGCGTTCTTAGACTATGTTCAATATTATCCAACTTTTTAAACATATCTTTATCATTTTCTTCTAAACGCATGATTCTCCATTCGTGCTCTCGTCGTTTGATAAAACCAAACATTACGTCACCTACTTTTTTATTAAACCTCTAATGAGTCAGATTCATCTTCTCTATCTTTCTTATAGGGTTCGCCTTTTTCATCAAACGAATTACGCGTAATGTCTTGCTTCACATAATATGTTTTAGCTCCATTTTTAAAAATGCCAGCTAACATATTCTGCATTGCGCATACCTGTTTGACTTGTTCTTCATCGGTAAACTTATATGCATTAGCAGGCGAAGCACCACGCACAAAACTGTTTGAATAGTTTTGCATTAAACAGCTTTCTTCTCCTCTCTTGTCCACTTCTACTAAATAATACTCTGTTACTTTGTTTTCCATTTTTAATTCCTCCAATAAATTTATTTATAATAAAAACGCCTAACGATTATTCACCGTCAGACGCTTCATTATCCTTGTTTTGTAATTGTGTAATTAATGCCCGCAAAATTGCGTTTTCTTTTTGTAATTCTGCATTTGAAGTTGCTAGGTTATCAATAACCCATTGTGGATTAACTTGTTTGTTCATTAGAATATTCCTCCAAAATTCGTAGTATATTTTCGTATTTAAATTCTAGTTCATCACTACGTTTTATTTGCTCTTGTAGTGCTTTACCTATAGTTGAAATAAATTCATACAAGTCGATAGAATCATTATCTCTAGTAATAAATTTAGGCATTTCTCTTTCTATAATAATTCCGTGACTTTTTTGTTCATTACCATTTTGTAAGTCGGATTTATAGTTATATTCATAAAACACAGTGTCTTTTATTAACTGCGTCGCATCTACTTCCCATTTTGTTATGTTGGTTTTATATTTTTCGGAAGAATTTGAGGCAGTCTTACCATAAAATGTGTCAGCACGAACACTTTTATACCTTGTGTTGCCTCCATTATATCCGTTGTTATCAGTAACCCTCATTTCTTGTGTACCTACACCATAATAAGCGTTACCACCACTATGACTTGCCATAACTACACTATTAGTAGTGTTAACGGCTCCAACTTTAACTTGGTTATATGCCCGTGCATCATTCCACTGTCTAATTTCTAACATGCCTTGTGTGCGGATATGTTCTCGTATTTCAGCGTTTCTTACTGATATATCTCCCGTTCCAATATCTCCATCACGATTTGTAATATACACAATATTATCTGTACGCGATTTACTAAAACGTATACCTGAACCATGCTCTCCTCTTTCGTCGCTTATGTTTCCGTAGAGAATAGCACCGTCAGTGTCACTAACACTGTCATTATCTTTTACATAAAAGTAAAACTCATTTAAACCAGCACGTGTGTCTTTAAAAGGTCTAATGTATACCCCATATTGCCTTGATTCAATGTTATTAGTTAAGTTGGCTACAGTATATATCCGTGACTGATCTGATTCTAAAGCAACCGCTCCATATGTGGAATGCAAGCGTACCCCGCGTGAATTCTCGTTGTAACCTTGATAATGAAATTCTAATGTACCCGCAGTTTCACCACTAGTCGCATTCATCATTGTGGACAAGCCTTTTTCAGTCATATAAAGGTTATAACCTGTATCTTCGTTGGACACCATCAAATATCCTTCTCTGATACCAAGTGTTAAATTAGCAGAATCAGTTTTATTAGCCCATGTTCGAGTAAATCTACCTCGTGACAATACACTATTATTTTTAATTTCTAGGTAATTTACGGAATCGCCACCGCGTATGCCTATATTATTTACATTGATGTCTAATCCTTCACGAGACAAATTAATTTTATTGATAATATTTGTTTCATCAGCCTTTTTACTAACATCACCCACAAGCAGATTAAATTCTTTGTTCAGTTTAATATCCACTTTATCACCTTTAATTTTGACGCCTTGTGGTCCTACGTTAAATGACTGAATATTACTATTATCATCATAAGTAAACGTCATACCGTCTGTGGTGTTGTTGATAAATTCTGACACAACACGGTTCAACGTTTGACTGCTTGCGTTAAATACTTCACGTGATACCCGTTGCGATATTTGTTCGCCGTCTTGTAGTATTTCAGTTTTAGCAACAGACAACTTCTTATCAGTCCCACGTGTCACATCTGATGGTGCTTCAGTGTAATCAGTAGCTTTGTTTCCTTTTTCTAGTTTTAAATTACGTATTTCTACTAAGTTTGAATCACGTTGCGTGCCTAATCGTCCATCAGGTGTATATAAACCTGAATATGCCATAAATCTGTGGTCAATAATTTCAGGAGCAACAAATGTTTGAGTGACTTTAAATTTATTATTTAATATCCGTTCAATTGATTTATAGCTAGTTGTGATACGATCTTTCGAAACCGATTGACTATATAAGATAATGCCATGTTGTGCTGCATACTGAACGTCATAATCAGATAATCCGACAATTTCTAATTCATAAGAATATGTGTATTCTTCGCCAGGTGTGAGTATCTTCTTAAGATAATCAGCAGAATATATAGTTGTCGCCCAATACTTGCCTCTAAACGATTCTGTGGACGTTATAGACGAATGTACGCTATTACCATGTGTTGCACTGTCATACGCTTCAAATAAGTTCACGCCACCGATTTTAATGCTATCTAAGCCACTTTGATATTCTGCTTTAGTGACTTTATCACTGATTTGACCGGCAAGTGTCTTACGTTCTGCGTCTGCCGATTCCATGCGTTCAATTAAACCTTGTTGATTTGTTTGGTAATCAACTGATTTAACGTAATCTCTAAGTTGTTCTTTAGTATCTTCTCTCACTGCAATAACCGCTTTCTCAACTACATTAGGTTCGCCTACAAGTTGATTCTGTTCGTTCACTTGTAATCCAAATTTATCTGCAATTCCTTGAAGTGCGTCTCTAAACTTTTCTTCAGTATACTGCGATTGTAACAATTTAAATCGTTCATCAATCGCTATCTTTGCACGTTCAACCACAGTGTATAATTCTTGCATAGTTGTTCTATAATTTAAAAACAGTGTTTGTGTATCGATTAACTTACCTATAGTGGCAGTCTCATCGGTCATGCTATCTATGTTATTCTTAATGTTGTTATAAATTGATACAGTAGCGTCAAGTTTAGAATTCAATTCATCTTTTAAATCAAAGTCCACTAAATACTCACTATTCATGACATAGTGCATTTCATTCAACAACTTGCTATGTTGAATGGATAGGTTAACGAATGTGTTATTCAACTCACTATATAATGCCTTTTCGCGAGTGATTGCACCAATATCTTCGGCTTTCTCTGCCGTCGCATTAATCCATTGCCCCTCCCAGTATCGTCGTAATACTGCTACATCAGGATTACTTGTGTCTAACCACAACATATCGTTCACGGGATTTTCAGGCGGTTCAGCACCTTTAATTATTTTACGTTCGAAATATTCAAGCTTACCTTCAACCACATCTGCAACGATAGTATTCACATTAGTTAAACCGTCATTTAACTTTTGACGTATCGCATCAAGTTTTTTAGCAAATTCTGCACGTAGATCAGATTCTTTATACTCAACATAATTCCCAAATGAATAAACACTTACATTTGTTAAAGGATTATATGTTTCGGATATAACTTCACCCTCTACATATAATGCAGGGGTGAAATCCCTATCTTTTACACGCACTATGTCACCTAAACGGATAATTTCATGCGGATACGCTTTTTTAATATCTAAAGATGTAACGTCATAACTTACTGCTGCACTTTTAACTTTGTTTAGTTGAGTAGTACCTAATGTGCGTAAGCGTTGTTCCGTCATATTTTCATCTTCAGTTTCAGGTTCATAAATATCCCAAATATAACGTGTGGGTAGACCAAACTGTTTTTGTGCCTCGTCATCTTTAACAATGACTTTGATACGTTCACCATTCTCTTTCTCGGGACCTAAACATATTAAAGCAGTACGGACTTCAGATACATCAACAGAACATTTCAAACCTAATAAATCTTTACCACGTACAATTTCTTTACCTTTAAACAAAGGTTTTGGTTCTTTCAAGCTTACGTATCGTGATTTAACTTTACGGCTATTCAAATCAATGTGGAAGTCCATAACCATCTTATATGTGGTAGTTAATTGTTTAAGTACATCAAACCTTGTTTGATAGCTAGTCCACGAGGTAGTACGTGTACCGTTATATTCTGTGTCGTCACTTACTTTCCACCCTGTATCTTTCAAAACATCACTAAGTGCTTGTGTAGTAGTGTACTTTTCAAATTTATGCGGTCCATATGGTACACCCGTGGCAATATCTTCTAAATAGGATGCATTGCATTCAATCAATGAATATTTGCTTATGCTATCCCTGTCTCTTATACACATCT
>NZ_PPQF01000047.1 GCF_002901865.1 Staphylococcus agnetis | reverse complement strand
ACGTTAATATGTATTAATTATAGTACAGACAATCCCAATTTTGAAGGTATAAGGTTGATAAGATGAGCGAAATTAAATATGAACATAGAAATCCCAAACCGCCAAAAGGGGGTATGAAACGACGCAAAAAACGTCGTATACGAAAACTCCCATTTATTATTTTGGCTATTATTATTATCTTAATTGCAACGACTGTTTTTACGATTTCGAGTTATCGTTCTGGTCTTGAAGTTGCCAAAGATCATAAACAAGCACCTAAGTTACATAAATTTAACGGTACATCTAAAAATGATGCGAAAGCAACGGTACTTATTTTAGGTTCTGACCGTGAAGATGGTGGTGTTTCACGAACGGATTCCATTATGATTGCTCAGTATGATTTTCTTCATAAAGATATGAAAATTGTATCTGTAATGCGTGATATTTACGCAGATATACCTGGATATAATCGTTATAAAATTAACACCGCTTATTCATTAGGTGGACCAGAATTGTTGCGTAAAACACTTAAAGAGAATTTAGGTATTGAACCAGAATACTATGCAACGCTCGACTTTAAAGGATTTGAAGCCATGATTGATGAATTGAGTCCTGAAGGTGTTCCAATTAATGTTGAAAAAGATATGTCAGCTAAAATTGGTGTGTCATTGAAGAAAGGACAACACCGTCTAAATGGTAAAGAATTGTTAGGTTATGCCCGTTTTCGACATGATGAAGAAGGCGATTTCGGTCGTGTTCGACGTCAACAACAAGTGATGAGTGCTCTAAAACAAGAACTTGTGCAACCGTCGACGGTATTTAAATTACCGAAACTTGCAGGAATTATGCGTGGCTATGTAGCAACAGATATGCCTGACTCTGCGATTTACCAAACAGGTATTGGCTTTATCGTTCGTGGGGATAAAAATATTAAAACATTGAGCGTACCAGTAAAAGGGACTTACGAAGATGTGACTACGAATGATGGCGGTAGTGCACTAGGTATTGATAAAGAAGCGAACAAAAAACAAATTCAAGAATTTTTAAATGACTAATGGTGACAGGTGGGCATTGTGCCTGCCTGTTTTTTTATGTGAACCTAACACACTTTTAAAGTGGGACACCACGTCGATGAACATTAAAATCCCTTCAGCATTCATCCTGAAATGAACGGTGAAGGGATTTAAAATAGATATACGATACAGATTTAGCTTCTACTGATCGATTTTACGTTTACCACCAACGCCATAATGTTGTGGTTTCATTTCTTCGATGACCACAGAAATGGCATCTCGGTTGGCTTTTGTTGTTTTTTCTACTGCATCTGTTACTTCTGAAACGAGGGCTTTTAATTGTTCATCTGAACGACCTTCTAATAGTTGTACTGTTACGATTGGCATGTAAGTCGCCTCCTTTTCTTTTATTATAGCATTTTCTTTGGAAAAGACTGGCTCTTCTTAAGATTTTTTTAAATTTTAGGGTTTGATTTGCCAAATGAATTCCTTTATAGATATGATAGAGAAAACGTTTAAATCTCGGAGGTACAATATGGGTTTTGAAAACATTTTAACATCATTAGGAATTAACGGCATGCATGTGTATATTCGATTAGATCAGAATGAATATCGTGTGTCTGATGCTATCAGTGGGTGTATTCATTTTAAAGCGGGAGACAGTGCTCAAACTGTGACACATACCGAAGTTAAACTCATTGAAAAATATGAAAACAATGATGAAACAAGTGAATTTTCACAGCTAGAAAATGAATTAGCTGCTTTTACACTTGAAGACAGTTTTACTGTTGAAAAAGGTCATCCTTATAAAGCGACTTTCAATTTCAAACCAGAAAACCTCAATTTTCAATCTAAAGACAGTAAAGTTTATTTAAAGGCTCATGTTTATATTGATTTAGGTATAGACGAAGAAGTTGAAGAAATCATTCCATATGTAACGCATTAATATTTTTTGTTGAGACTAAAGCGCATACGTATCACGCTTTGGTCTCTTTTTTATGTTTTTTAACAAAGAAGCAACATATTTCATCTTGAAAACAGAACATATGTTCGCATATAATGAAACTATCCTTCAGTATGAAAAAAATGGGGTGGTTGGATGTATGATTATAATTTGTTAGAAAACCGAGATATTTTATGTATTGATCAAAAGAGTTTTTTTGCGAGTGTCTCATGTATTGAAAAAGGTTTAAATCCTTTAGACACCAAATTAGCTGTTGTTGCGGATACAAAACGTCAGGGGTCAGTTGTATTAGCAGCAACCCCAAAATTAAAAGCATTAGGGATAAAAACAGGGTCACGTTTATTTGAAATTCCGCACAGAAACGATATCTATATTATTAATCCGAGCATGCGAAAATATTTAGAAGTATCATTAAAAATTTCTCAAATTGCATTGCGGTATGTCCCAGCTGAAGATTTACACCAATATAGTATTGATGAATTTTTTATGGATGTTACTAAAAGTTATTATCGTTTTAGTACAACGCTTAAATCATTTTGCGAACGCTTAATTAAGGAAATTTTAGATGAAACACAAATTCAATGTGCGATTGGTATTGGCCCGAATATGTTGATGAGTAAAGTGGCATTGGATAATGAAGCAAAAAATAATGAGAACTACATTGCTGAATGGCGCTATGAAGATGTTCCGAGCAAACTGTGGAAAATTGAGCCTTTACGTGACTTTTGGGGGATTAGTAAACAAACAGAAAAAAAGTTAAATCAACGTGGGATTTTTAATATTGGGCAACTTGCACAATACCCATATCAATATTTAAAGCGTGATTTTGGCATTATAGGCGTAGACTTACATCTCCATGCAAATGGTATTGATCAAAGTCATATTAGTGATACGTATCAAGTGATTAATCCGTCTATATGTAAAAGTCAGATTTTAATGCGAGATTACACTTATGAAGAAACAAAAGTCGTGATGCAAGAGTTGATTGAAGATGTGGCCAGTCGTTTAAGATCGCGTAATCAATTTGCGAAGACGATTCATTTCTCATATGGCTATAGTGAAGGGGGTGGCATATCTAAGCAATACACATTACAAGATGCGACCAATTTAGATCGTGATATCATTCAAACGGTATTTCGATTAGCAGATGAGAAGTGTGACAAAACAGAATTATATCGCACACTGAGTGTGTCCTTGACACAATTTGTATCAGATACAGATCGACAGCTCAATTTATTTATAGATGAATATCAGCGACGTAGAGATGAAAAGTTAGCCAAAACCATTGATTATTTACATCAAAAATACGGACGAGGAAGTGTATCCAAGGCAGTGTCATTTACAGATGCAGGAACAAAACATAATCGACTTGGTCTAATGGCGGGTCATAAAATGTAGTTTGAAATGGTGCACAGCAAAATGATGTCAAAGGATTGCAATTATGTAGTAACCATATTTATATTATGTAAACCTTATAAGGTAAATTTAAAAAAGAAAACCGGGCAACTAGGGGGTGTTGCTCGGTTTTTTAATTTATATACGTGTCAAATTGATGGGAGAGGGCTTGTCTTCCTGCATCGCGATCAGAGGCTGATTTAAAGCTGATGCGTAAGGCACCATAAATATCTTCACGCACTTCTAAAATACGTAAGTTACTAATTGAAATACGACGCGTGCTTAAAATATCAAGTACTTGAGAAATCGTACCGGGTTTATCCGGGATGTCGACATATAAATCAAATGTACTATTCATCGCCCCTTTGTTACGCAATGGCAATTCATCGCGGTACATTTTGGCATGATTAAAAAATGCATACAATCCATTTGCATCTTGAGATTCAAGTAACGTAATGACATCATCGAATTGTGAACGTAATTGTTTCATAACAGTTAAAATATGTTGGGTATTTTCTAAAGAAATGTCACGCCACATTTCAGGATTACTACTAGCGATACGCGTAATATCACGAAATCCACCAGCTGCTAGATCTTTAACCCACTCAGAATCACGTGCATAAAGCGCATTTAAATGAACTAAACTTGATGCAACAAAGTGGGGAACATGACTCACAATACCTGTAATCTTATCATGTTCATCTGCAGTCATAGAGATGACCTTAGCGCGCGTATATTGAAGTAGAGATTGAATTTTCTCAGAGGCGTGATTATTTTCTGGCAAGTCATGAACAAGAACGTAATAGGCATTTTCAAATAAATGTTTTTTGGCGTTTAATACACCACTTTTATGACTCCCTGCCATAGGGTGTCCACCAATAAGATGTATATCATGTTTTAATAATGAACGCTCAAACGCTTGAATTGTAGATTTTGTACTACCAGTATCGGTAACTATAAGACCTGGGCGCGTTTCGTATTGAGACATTTCTTTAAGGTAAGCCGTCGTCGTTTGAACAGGTGTAGCAAAAATAACAATATCCGCTTGTGCTAATCCATGTGCATAATTTGTAGTAATTGTATCTACAATGCCCATTGACATCGCACGTTGTAACTGATGATGATTGGCATCATAAGCTGTGATGTGAATATCTTCATAAAAATATTTAAAATTACTGGCTAAACTCCCTCCAATTAAGCCTAAACCTACGAAAAAAATGTTAGTCATAGTGCACCGCCTATTGTAATAATATTCAGATATTTTAACATTTTAAAGCGTTTAATTGCAATAGAATACACGGTAATCTTGTGAAGAAATAAGAGAAGATAGGTATAATGAGGGAAAGATGAGTGAAGGGGAGAGAAACATGTATAATCAAGCATTAAATTATCTAAAAGATTTAACTGCGATACATAGCCCATCAGGTGATACAGCACTTGCAATTCAGTATGTGAAAACACAGCTTACTCAGATGGGCTATTCACCCGAAATGACACGAAAAGGTGGCTTATACGTAGAAGTAGAGGGGCAAAACAAGGCACAAAAACGTTGTATTACTGCTCATGTTGATACGTTAGGTGCAATGGTAAAAGAAATATTAGAGGACGGTCGCGTACGAATAGATTTGATTGGTGGCTTTAAATACAACGCTATTGAAGGAGAATATTGTACCATCCGGACTTCTGATGATAAGACGTATACGGGTACCATTCTCTTACATGAAACATCTCCGCACGTATATTTAAACAATCAGAAAATTGAACGTACGCAAGAACATATGGAAGTACGCATTGACGCTAAAACAATGTCAAAACAAGAAACATTAGATCTTGGAATCAATGTAGGTGATTTTATCAGCTTTGACCCACGTACTGAAGTTACATCGACAGGCTTTATAAAATCACGACACTTAGATGATAAAGTCAGTGTTGCATTAATGCTAGCTTATTTAAAATCATTGCATATCGATAATATAGTATTACCGTATACAACCATTTTTTATTTTTCAAATAACGAAGAGATAGGGTATGGCGCAAACTCGAATATTGATACAGCAATTGAGGAATTTATTGCATTAGATATGGGGGCCATAGGAGATGGGCAAAATACTGATGAATATTCAGTCTCCATATGCGCAAAAGACGCCTCGGGTCCTTATCATAAGCAACTACGCCAACAACTGGTGAAATTATGTCAAAAAGAAAATATTCATTACAAAGTTGATATCTATCCATATTATGCATCTGACGCGACGGGGGCGTTACATGCAGGGGCAGATGTGAAACATGGTTTGTTTGGAGCAGGTATTGAATCATCACATGCAATGGAACGTACACATCAAACGTCTATAACAGCCACATATCAATTACTTAAAGCGTATTGTGAGTCCGACACAATGGTTTGATGGTGAAAGTGTTTTCATCCAGATGGCTGTAGATGAACGATAGAAATGCACTTTGAAGCACGACACATTTTGACAATAATGTATTAAAAAAAGTTTCTCTCTGACTATTCCAATATTGGCGTAATGTGGTTGAATACGTTAAAATAAAGTGAGACAAAAGTATCGATTATTACTAAAAGTAGTGATGAAATATCATCATGTATTCGAGCTATGAATTGGGTTTAAATGAAAAACGCGTTGCATCTTGGTCAAAACATCTTTCATCATATTGGATAAATGGAAACATCCATAGTATAAACATAAATGACCCTCTCCATTAATACTTACAAAATGTTTTAGAGAAATAGGAGTTATAAAATGAAATTTACAAATTTAACAACGGCTGAATTCGGTGCGTTTGCTGATTCAATGCCGTACAGCCATTTCACACAAATGGTAGGAAATTATGAATTGAAAGTGGCAGAAGGTGTTGAGACGCATCTTGTGGGAATAAAGGACAACCAAAATAATATCCTTGCAGCATGTTTATTAACTGCTACGCCTGTCATGAAGTTTTTTAAATATTTTTATAGTAATCGTGGTCCTATCATTGATTACGATAATAAAGAACTGGTTCATTTTTTCTTTAATGAACTCTCAAAATATGTAAAAAAATATAATGCGTTGTATTTACGTGTCGACCCTTATCTACCAATGTTGAAACGTAATCACGATGGAGAAGTCATTGAACGATTTAATAACGATTGGATTTTTGACAAAATGGCAGAATTGGGTTACGACCATGATGGCTTTACAGTTGGGTTTGACCCAATTAAACAAATACGTTTCCATTCGGTATTAGACTTAAAAGATAAAACGGCTAACGATGTCTTAAAAGATATGGATAGCTTAAGAAAACGTAACACTAAAAAAGTACAAAAAAACGGCGTGAAAGTGCGCTTTTTAAAAGAAGATGAACTTCATATTTTTAGAGGCTTTATGGAAGATACATCTGAAGCAAAAGATTTCTTAGATCGTGATGATGATTTCTACTATAATCGTTACAAACATTATAAAGAACGTGTACTTGTACCATTAGCTTATATTGATTTCAATGAATATATTGAAGAATTGAAAAATGAAGAACGTGCACTTAATAAAGAAATAACAAAAGCTGAAAAAGACATTGAAAAGCGACCAGACAATAAAAAAGCGCTCAATAAAAAACAAAACCTTGAACAGCAACTCGAAGCGCAAAACGCTAAAATTGAAGAAGCTCAACGCCTTCAAGCTGAGCATGGCAATGAATTACCAATATCAGCAGCATATTATATTATTAATCCATTTGAAGTGGTTTATTATGCAGGAGGTACTGCGAATCAATTCCGTCATTTCGCAGGAAGTTATGCTATTCAATGGACGATGATTAATTACGCGATTGATCAAGGTATACCACGCTACAACTTCTATGGTGTGAGTGGCGATTTCTCAGATGATGCCGAAGATGCAGGTGTAGTGAAATTTAAAAAAGGTTTTAACGCAGATGTGCTTGAATATGTTGGTGATTTTGTGAAACCAATCCACAAACCGGCGTATCAATTGTATACACAACTTAAGAAATTAAAAGATAGAAAGTAATGTAAAAGAAGGGGATTCATTGGTATGAAATTTACAGAACTCACAGTTGAAGAATATGACCAATTTGTACAAAATCCTGCTTTAGAAAGCCATTATTTCCAAGTTAAAGAAAATATTGGAACACGTGAAGCAGACGGGTTTCAAGTCGTTTTACTTGGAATTAAAGGTGAAAATAATCAAATTCTAGCAGCAAGTTTATTCTCAAAAATTCCTACAATGGGAAGTTATGTTTATTATTCTAATCGCGGTCCAGTTATGGACTATTCTGATTTAGGTTTAGTTGACTTTTACTTAAAAGAACTCGATGTTTATTTACAAAAAAACAAATGTTTATACGTCAAAATGGACCCATACTGGCTCTATCAAGTGTATGACAAAGATATCAAACCTATAACAGACAAGGATGCTAATGAAAAGCTAGTTCAACTATTTAAATCACATGGTTATGAACATCATGGATTTACGACAGCATATGATACATCAAGTCAAGTTCGTTGGATGGGTGTTTTGAATTTAAAAGGCCAATCACCTCAAACAATTAAAAAGCAATTTGATAGCCAACGGAAACGTAATGTAAATAAAGCAATCAATTACGGCATACGGGTCAAGTTTTTAAATGAAAATGAAGTGGATCAATTCCTAGAACTATATCGTGAAACTGAAGCACGTGCAGGATTCGTTTCAAAAACAGATGATTATTTCAAAAACTTTATTTCGAATTATGGTAGCAAAGCATTGATACCGCTCGCTTATATCGATTTAGATGAGTATATTATGTCGTTACAAGACAGCTTAAATGATAAAGAAACGCGTCGTGATCAAATGATGGCGAATGAAAATAAATCTGATAAACAATTGAAGAAAATTGCAGAATTAGATAAACAAATTGATCATGACAAAAATGAAATGTTAAAAGTGAGCGAATTACGTAAAACAGATGGTCAAATTTTAAATTTAGCGTCTGGTGTATATTTTGCAAACGGTTATGAAATTAACTATTTCTCAGGCGGCTCAAGTGAAAAATACAATCATTTTATGGGCCCATATGCTATGCACTGGTACATGATTAATTATTGTTTCGAGCATGGTTATGAGCGCTACAATTTCTACGGTTTATCTGGTGATTTTACTGAAAACAGTGAAGATTACGGTGTGTATCGATTTAAACGTGGGTTTAATGTTCAAATCGAAGAATTAATTGGAGACTTTTACAAACCTATTAATAAACCGAAATATTTCTTGTTTAATACGTTAAATAAAGTGCGTGCTAAAATTAAAAAATAAAAGTTAAAACACTCGCAATGATACAAGTTGCGAGTGTTTTCGTTTATAGTTTTGAGATGCCAGTGAAGTAAAAGGACATAATTTAACATATTTATGTTATGTAAACCAAAAAGGCTTTTAAGCCTATTTGAATTCCTTTGTAAGTAAATGAAATTATCACAGTTTAAGTAAGAAGTTTGACATAATCAATGATGTAGATGGATAAAAAATGTGACTAATCCAAGTGACATACAAAGCTGTGCATTAGAAATTTATAAATACGAAAAAACATGTAAATGAACGTAGATATGATATAATGATTTTCGAACAGTTTTTAGTTTACATAATATATATTATAGGAAGTTAACTATAGCAAAGCATGGCACCTTCTTTCTATATACATTTAAACCCGTTAACAATATGCTAACGGGTTTTATGATCTATATTTTCGTTCTATGCGGGATAATTCTTTTTGATATTTTTTCTCTTGACGTTTCTTACGCCAATTACGTGTGAAATACCATAATATTAAACTTAATATAAGACTAAGTACAGATACGAATGCTGCAAAGCCTAATAAAGGTTCATACGTAATATGATAGAAATTCGGTAATATGAAAGCTAACACACCTAAAATAACAAAGCTTAAAATAGCAGTAAAAAACCATTTGTTTAACATTAACGTACAAAAGATTGTGAGTACAATCATTATAACTATTGAGATCCATAAATAATTAGGCATATCTAGTATTGTCATCGTGAACCCCCTTTATCATGTTGTCTTCATTATACATGACTTTAAAAGATATGTATGTACAATGAAATCGATTTCTTCTTTAAAAAATAATGTATAATAGATTTAACTATTTATAAAGGGAGGAACTTTTATGACGCAAAAACTAAAACAACGTAATGAAGTACCTGTATCAGAAACGTGGGATTTGAGAGATCTATTTGAAAATGATGCAGCATATGAAGATGCGATTATCGCTTTAGTTTCAAGGTCGGAAGCCTTTCACAAACAATATGCTACGGCTATTCGCGATGTATCTTCGATTGAGAGTGTATTGGATGCATTAAGTGAATTAACGATTGAAATTGATCGCGTTGCCAATTATTCCCATTTACAATTAAGTGTTGAGTCAACAGATCCTGAAAAACAACGGCTAAATGCGCTATTTAATCAAAACTACGGTAAAATAGCGAGTCAACTGACTTTTGTGGAATCTGAACTGCTGCAATTAGATACGAATGTGCTTCAGAATGCAATGCAAACATCAAAGTATGATTATTACTTAAAACGTTTGTTAAAACGACAACCACATCAGTTGCATCCGGAAGCAGAGAAAGTTTTAGCTGAAATGATTGCGGCATTAAATGTACCTTATGACTTATATGAAGTAACAAAAATGTTAGATATTGATTTTGGTCAATTTGAAGTTAACGGTAAACTTTATAATATGGATTACACAACGTTTGAAGGTATTTATGAAGATGATCCTGATACAGATTTAAGACGTCAAAGCTTTAAACATTTTAGTGATACACTACGTAAATATCAACATACGACTGCAGCGGTGTATCAAGCGCATGTACAAAACGAGAAATTAGAGGCAAATTTAAGAGGATATACGTCGGTAATCGATTTCTTATTAGAGGATCAAGATGTATCAGCAGATATGTATCATCGTCAAATTGATATCATTATGTCCGATTTAGCCCCTATTATGCGTAAATATGCGCGATTATTAAAAGAAGTGCATCAATTAGATACGATGAAATATGAAGATTTAAAAATTTCCATTGATCCTGATTATGAACCCAAAATTTCAATTCAAGATTCCGAGCAGTATATTTACAATGCGCTAAGTGTTTTAGGTGAAGATTATTTAAAAATGACTAAAAAAGCGTATAAAGAACGCTGGATTGATTTTCCTCAAAATAAAGGGAAAGAAACTGGTGCTTATTGCGCAAGTCCATACGCTTCTCATAGCTATATTTTCATATCATGGACTGGAAAAATGAATGAGGTTTTTGTTCTTGCCCATGAACTGGGTCATGCAGGTCATTTCAATTTAGCTCAAGCGCATCAAAACATTTTGCACTCAGAGACTTCATTGTATTTTGTAGAAGCACCTTCTACTATGAATGAAATGTTGATGGCACAATATTTATTAGAGCAAAATAGTGATGACCCTCGCTTTAAACGATGGGTACTGAGTTCTTTAATATCTAGAACGTATTATCATAATATGGTTACGCACCTTCTTGAAGCCGCATTTCAACGAGAAGTTTATCGTTGTGTTGATAATGGTGAGCATTTAACGGCTGATAAACTTAATACGTTGAAACGTAATGTTATCGAAGCGTTTTGGGGTGATGAAGTAAACATATCATCAGGTGCAGAATTAACATGGATGCGTCAGCCGCACTATTATATGGGTTTATATCCTTATACATATTCTGCTGGCTTAACGATTGGAACATTAATGGCGCAACGTATTAAAGAGGAAGGTCAAGCCGCTGTAAAAGATTGGCTTGAAGTATTAAAGGCAGGCGGAAGTATGTCCCCTCTTGAGTTAACACAAATTGCAGGCTTGGATATGTCGACGGACAAACCTTTAAAAGATACAATACAATTTATTGGTTCTTTAGTAGATGAAATAGAAAACTTAACACATGAACTTTAGAAATAATCTAGGCGCTTATTCACTACATGGATAAGCGCTAATTTGTTTGACTTAAACATCCTTAAGTTATATATTTAACATATAAACAACATAAATAAACAAAATTAAACATATATTTCTCATATAGCAAGGATGATTTCAATGAAAAAAGTGTTAACCGTCACATTAAATGCGTCAATAGACATTAGTTATCATATGGAGGAACTACGCCTCGACACAACAAATAGAGTGACACAAGTTTCAAAAACTGCTGGTGGTAAAGGGCTTAACGTTACGCGCGTAGGACATCAATTAGGATTAGACATAACAGCAAGTGGTATTGTGGGTGGCACGTCAGGCTTATTTATCAAACAACAATTGGATCGTTTACACATCCCCCATCAATTTTTGGATAGTGGTGTAGAATCGCGTTTTTGTATTGCTATGATAACACAAGATGCTCAAACCGAAGTTTTAGAAAGTGGTATTGCTTTAAATGAGACGGTTCAGGAACAATTTGTCACATTTTATGATACTTTGATAAAAGATTATGACATCATTGCTATTTCTGGCAGTATTCCTCCAGGATTATCTGTGACGATGTATCAAGATTTAATTGATATTGCGAAACGTCAAAATAAATTTGTTATTTTAGATGTGAATGGTGCAACGTTAGCAACAATTTTGAAGCAAGAGACTGTTTTTAAACCCGATTTGATTAAACCTAATGAAGAAGAAATTGCTGAACTTACGGGCAATCCGGGTCATTTGTCCATACAATCATTGCAAAATGCTTTAAATCAACCTATATTTAATCAATTGCCAAACGTCCTGGTTACACTTGGGAAAGATGGTGCATTATTGAAGCATCATTCTCAATTTTATCAAGTTAATATACCATCTATTAATGCTGTAAATGCTGTGGGTTCTGGAGATAGTTCTATTGCAGGATTTTGTTCTGGATTGGTGCAATCTGAAGATATTCAAAATGCGACGAAGCGTGCTATGGCTGCGGGAATGGCAAATGCGATGCAACATGAGACTGGAAAAATTGATATGCATGATTTTGAAACACTATTGTCGCAAATAACTATACAGCCATTATAAAGTCTTTAATTTAATATTTATTTATAAAGAAAAACCTTCAAAGTTCAAATTGCTTTGAAGGTTTTAGTATATCTCAAATTTTTATGTTACAGACCTTAAGATTGACTGTCTTGAACGTGCGCCCGCCCTTTTTTTGTAAGCACGATTTTACCTGTCTCGATATTGATTAATCGTTTTTTATATAAGTGTCCGATTGCACGTTTAAATGCACCTTTACTCATTTGAAAAACTTCTTTAATGGCTTCAGGACTGGATTTATCCCAAAAAGGCAATTCACCTTCATACTCTACTAAAAGTTGAACGATTTTTTCACCATCGTCGTCTAGGCGTTCATGCGCTAATGGTAAAAATGATCCGTTTAACTCCCCTTTGTCATTAAATCCAATAATACGTACATCCATTGCTTGACCTAACCTTGGTTCTTCTTTTCTTTCAGATTCATGAACAAAAATTTTGTGTCCTTTTTCTGAAAGTAAAAAAGTACCGACTCTTAACAATCGATATGGTCGTGCAGTAATTGTTTGGTTTTGATACTGATCATCATGGATTGGGGTAAACATTTGTTGTACTGTCGTTTCTGAGGCTAAACGCGCAAACATTTGACGCTCACGATCGATACGTAATGTACAAAGTACTTCATCCCCTTTTTGTGGCCACAAAGATTTAATTTTTGGTAAATCTTCCCATGGAATAAGAACTTCACGTGGTAAACCAACGTCTACACGCGCACCGTCTCGATCCGTACTAATCACCTTTACAAAATCATAACGTCCCACTGTAATATCGGGCATATTTTGTGTAGCGAAAAGATCTCCTGATCTGTTTGGGAAAATAAAGAAACTATAGGATTCCCCTATTTCTAAGTCATCTTCATCATTGATTTCTGATGGATTTAACTTTACTTTTTCTTTGTTCGGACCTTCTAATATATATGTTGATCCTTCTAGCGCTTTTACTTCTAAAAAGTCTATAGTCCCAACGATTTCATTTTCTTTAAAAGACATAATTATCTCCTCGTAATTTTATTATTACCATTATATCATGAGTATTGCACAGAAGCATTAAGTGTTCATTTTTATAAACGATAAATCATGTCGAAACACTATTGAATATATGGTATAATGCACCCGTTAGTATTATTGTATAAAAGGAGAAAATGCATGTTACAAGTTACCGATGTTAGTTTACGTTTTGGTGATCGTAAATTATTCGAAGATGTAAATATAAAATTCACACCTGGGAACTGTTACGGTTTAATTGGTGCAAATGGTGCGGGGAAATCTACGTTTTTAAAAATTTTATCAGGAGAAATTGATTCACAAACAGGTCATGTGTCATTAGGTAAAGATGAGCGTTTAGCCGTGTTAAAACAAGATCATTTTGCATATGAAGATGAACGTGTATTAGATGTCGTCATTAAAGGTCATGAACGTTTATTTGAAGTGATGCAGGAAAAAGATGCGATTTACATGAAACCTGATTTTAGTGATGAAGATGGTATTCGCGCTGCAGAACTTGAAGGTGAATTTGCAGAAATGAATGGTTGGAATGCTGAATCAGATGCAGCTACCCTACTCTCTGGTTTAGGCATTGCCTCAGATTTACATGATAAAAAAATGGCTGAACTAGAAAACAATCAAAAAGTTAAAGTATTGCTTGCACAAAGTTTATTTGGTGAACCTGACGTACTCTTACTCGATGAGCCTACAAACGGACTTGATATTCAAGCGATTAGCTGGTTAGAAGACTTTTTAATTAATTTTGATAATACAGTTATTGTAGTATCTCACGACCGTCATTTCTTAAATAACGTTTGTACGCACATTGCTGATTTAGATTTTGGAAAAATTAAAATCTACGTAGGTAACTATGATTTCTGGTATCAATCTAGTCAATTAGCACAAAAAATGGCTCAAGAACAAAATAAGAAAAAAGAAGAAAAGATTAAAGAACTTCAAGACTTTATTGCACGCTTCTCTGCTAATGCTTCTAAATCTAAGCAAGCAACAAGTCGTAAAAAACAATTAGAAAAAATTGAATTAGATGATATCCAACCTTCATCACGTCGATATCCATTTGTAAAATTCACACCAGAGCGTGAAATTGGAAATGATTTGTTATTTGTACAGAACATTTCTAAAACTGTAGAAGGTGAAAAAGTATTAGATAACATTTCATTCACAATGAACCCTAATGATAAAGCGGTATTAATCGGACAAAGTGAAATTGCTAAAACAACACTTTTAAAAATATTAGCCGGTGAAATGGAACCAGATGAAGGTACGGTTAAATGGGGTGTAACAACATCTCAAAGTTATTTCCCTAAAGACAATTCGGAGTACTTCGATAACGTCAATATGGACTTAGTGGAATGGTTACGCCAATATGCGCCTGAAGATGAACAAACAGAAACGTTTTTACGTGGTTTCTTAGGACGTATGTTATTTAGTGGTGAAGAAGTTAAGAAAAAGGCAAGCGTTCTATCGGGTGGAGAAAAAGTGCGTTGTATGTTGAGTAAAATGATGCTTTCAAGTGCAAATGTACTCTTGCTAGATGAACCAACCAACCACCTTGATTTAGAAAGTATTACATCAGTCAATGAAGGCTTAAAATCATTTAAAGGTTCTCTGATCTTCACATCACATGACTTTGAATTTATTAATACAATTGCCAATCGTGTAATTGATCTTGATGAAACGGGTAGTTTATCTAAAGAAATATCATATGAACGTTATTTAGAAGAAAAAGGACTATTAAAAAAGAAATAATGTGTGCAATGAAAAGCGTGGACGCGCATCTTTACGATGTTTCCGTCCACGCTTTTTTAACGTAAATTTTCAGTAAATTTTAAAAAATCGCCCTTTTCTGTTTACATGACAAGTAGTGCTATGTATAATGATAAACATAACAATTCAATCATTACTGATGAGGCGCATCAATCATGAGTAGATATATTAATCATTGCCTGCAAGCAAGATATATCCAAAGGGTGAGATGCCGAAATAAACAGGATTTGCAGAAACTGTTTGTTGGATTCTGTGGTTAAGAGCTAAGAGTCTGTCATTATTTACGGATAATGGAGTGCATCACTTGTATATTAATTTTAACAAGTTCGCACACCGAACTTGTTTTTTTATTTATTGATGCCCCTTTCTTTAATTTAATGACATAAAGTAATGTCTAAATAAACATAATTGGAGTGAACAAACATGACAAAATTAGCAGTTGTAGGTGCAACAGGATTAGTAGGAACTAAAATTTTAGAAACAATTGAACGTAAGGGTATTCATTTTGATGAATTGGTATTATTTTCGTCTAAGCGTTCTGCAGGTCAAGAGGTAACGTTTAAAGGCCAAACCTACACTGTTCAAGAATTGACTGAGCCCGCAACAGACGGTCAATTTGATTATGTGTTAATGAGTGCTGGCGGTGGAACAAGTGAACAGTTCGCCCCACTTTTTGAACAACATGGTGCAATCGTCATTGATAACTCAAGTCAATGGCGTATGACAGATGACGTTGATTTAGTAGTACCTGAAGTTAATGCGCCTACGTTTCAACGTGGTATTATCGCTAATCCAAACTGTTCGACAATTCAATCTGTCGTACCTTTAAAGCCACTTCAAGATACATTTGGGCTTAAACGTGTCGCTTATACGACATATCAAGCTGTATCAGGATCTGGAATGCAAGGGAAAAAAGATTTAGAAGATGGTGCTCACGGAGCGCAGCCTAAAGCTTATCCTCACCCAATTTATAACAATGTTTTACCGCATATTGATGTCTTTTTAGACAATGACTACACAAAAGAAGAACAAAAAATGATAGATGAGACACGTAAGATTCTGAATTTACCAGATTTAAAAGTCACTGCAACATGTGTACGTGTTCCAGTTCAAGACAGCCATAGTGTGCACATTAATGTATCGCTTGAGAAACCGGCCTCAGTTGAATCCATACGTGCATTGTTTGAAAAAGATAACCGTGTAGTTTTAGTGGACGATCCAAAAAGCAATGCGTACCCTTTAGCCATTCATTCAACGGGTAAAGATGAGGTGTTTGTAGGACGTATTCGTCAAGATGACTCCTTAGAAAATACATTTCATATTTGGTGTACGTCTGACAACTTGCTTAAGGGTGCCGCATTAAATGCTGTACAGGTACTTGAACAAGTCTTAGCACTCAGAGCGTAAATTTTTGAAGGGAGTCAGATATTATGACACATATTTTTGAAGGTACGGGTGTGGCACTTATCACCTCTTTTTCAAATAATCAAGTTGACTATCCAGCCATTCGTAAGCAAGTAAATTATTTAATAGACCAAGGCATTCAGTCTTTAGTGGTAAACGGAACAACAGCAGAAAATCCAACTTTAACACAAGATGAAAAAGATAATATTTTGAAAACGGTCATTGAAGAAAATGCCTCACGTGTGCCAATCATCGTAGGAACAGGAACGAATAATACAGCATATTCAATTCAAGCCTCTTTACGAGCGAAAGCGCTCGGCGCAGATGCGATTATGTTAATTACGCCTTATTACCTTAAAACGAGTCAACGTGGCCTTATTGCTCATTTTGAAGCGATAGCCAATGCGGTTGAATTACCTGTTGTACTTTACAACGTTCCATCACGTACCAATTCTACAATTGAAGTTGACACACTCGTGCATTTAAGTAAAAACCCATATATTGTTGCATTAAAAGATGCCACAAATGATTTTGATTATTTGAAAGCAATTCAACAACACATCGATACAGACCAATTTGCATTGTATAGTGGTAATGATGATAATATCGTTGATTATTATAATCAAGGTGGGCATGGTGTGATATCAGTAGTTGCAAATGTGATTCCGAGAGCGTTTCAAGAAATTTATAGTCACTCTGAATCACGTGCACAATTATTTGAACCGATTTCACAGTTGCTAGAAGCAATGTCTATTGATGTTAACCCGGTCCCTATTAAATATTTAGCAGCGCTTGAAGGTTTTGGTCAATATGAAGTGCGTCTCCCTCTGGTCCCTTTAAATGAAGAAGAACAAGCGCAATTAAAAGCTGTTTATCAACAATTTAAGGAAGGTGTCGAAGCTTGAATATCGTATTAATAGGCTATGGTGCAATGAACCAACGTGTTGCACGATTAGCAGAAGAACAAGGTCATCACATTGTAGGTGTGATTGTAAATGATCAAAAACGCCCAATCCCCTACCCTTTATTTACAAAACTAAGTGACATTGAATCTGCAGATGTCGCTATCGATTTTTCACATCCTGACTTATTACTTCCATTATTAGAAGATTCATTTCACCTTCCATTAGTGGTTGCCACGACAGGTGAAAAGGAAAAAATAACATCAAAATTAAAAGATTTAAGCCAACACATGCCAATCTTTTTTAGCGCTAATATGAGTTATGGTGTGCATGTACTCACAAAACTATTGGAAGTGGCTGTACCACTGCTCAATGATTATGACATTGAGCTCACCGAAGCACATCATAACAAAAAAGTCGATGCGCCTAGTGGAACGCTAGTGAAGCTATATGATGTGATTAAAGATTTACGAGAACAAAGTTATCCGGTATATGATAGGCATGAAAAATCAAAGCCACGTGAGGCCGATGAAATTGGTGTTCATGCAATACGCGGTGGCACGATTGTTGGTGAACATGACGTTCTTTTTGCGGGTGTTGATGAAACCATTACATTAACACACCGAGCGCAATCTAAAGACATTTTTGCAAATGGTGCGTTAAATGCAGCGTCAAAATTAATTCATAAACAAAATGGGTATTATACATTTGATGATTTATAAGAGGAGGACGTGAACTATGGTACAAAATTTTACAGCTGAGGAAATTATTAACTACATTAGCGATGCAAAAAAATCTACACCCATAAAAGTGTATATTAATGGTGAATTTAGCGAAGTTCATTTTCCAGATACTTTTAATGTTTTTGGTGGAGAAAATTCAAAAATTATCTTTTGTGAAGCGGATGATTGGAAAACATTTTATGAAGAAAATCATATGTTGATTGAAGATCTAGAAATTGAAATGGATCGTAGAAATTCAGCAATTCCATTAAAAGATTTAACCAATACAAATGCGCGTATAGAACCAGGTGCATTTATAAGAGAACATGCGGTTATTGGCGACGGCGCTGTGGTAATGATGGGCGCTACAATCAATATAGGAGCAGTTGTCGGTGAAGGCACAATGATTGACATGAATGCGACATTGGGTGGCCGCGCAACTACTGGCAAAAATGTTCATGTAGGTGCAGGTGCAGTTTTAGCGGGTGTCATTGAACCACCAAGTGCTGCACCTGTCGTCATTGAAGATAACGTCCTTATCGGCGCCAATGCGGTAATTTTAGAAGGTGTACGTGTCGGCGAAGGTGCTATTGTTGCAGCAGGCGCCATTGTGACGCAAGATGTACCAGCAGGCGCTGTTGTAGCTGGAACGCCTGCCAAAGTGATAAAACAAACGCATGAAGTCGAAGATACGAAACGTGAAATTGTCTCTGCATTACGAAAATTAAATGATTAACGACTAAGCTATGTTGTCAGGTTTTATTAAAGTGTGACATTGATATAGTACGTTATAAAAGAACATGATATAAAGTTGAAAGGGTGAAGGGTGTTAAAATGCCACTCCCCTTTTTATACATAAGCTGAGGTGAATGAAATGGATGAACTTCAATTTGTAACGACGCATCGTCGATATTTACATCAACATCCAGAATTAAGTTTAGAGGAGTATGAAACTACAAATTATATAGAAACTTTTTTAAAGCAACTTGATATCCCCTATCAACGTCCTCTCGAAACGGGTATTATTGGTTACCTTGAAGGGAATAGTCATCATACATTGGCATTTCGTGCAGATATAGATGCGCTCCCTATTCATGAACAAAATAATGTGGATTATCGAAGCCAATTTGACAATAAAATGCATGCGTGTGGACATGACGGTCATACAACGGCGCTCATGTTGTTTGTAAAACGTTGTAAAGCACTTTATGATGCAAAAAAGTTACCACATAATGTAGTATTCATCTTTCAACCCGCTGAGGAATCAGGTGGTGGTGCCAATCTTTTGATTAAATCGAATGCCCTAGCACAATATCAAATTAATGCTATTTATGGTGTGCATATCATGCCTTTTGTTGATGAGGGTTCGGTTGCGATTCGAAATGATGAAATTACAGCATGTGCAACAGAATATCGCTTTTACTTGGAAGGACAATCGAGTCATGTCGCTAATAAAGAACAAGGTCGATCAGCAGGAGAAGCATTACATCATGTGATAACGCAACTGGCTCAAATTCAACAATATCACCTTAATGGACTTCAACGTAATATTGTCCACATTGGTCATTTTAAAGCAGGAGAAGCAATAAATACTGTGCCTTCTCAAGGTTATTTAGAAGGTACCATTCGTACGTACAGTATGGAAGATCTAGCAATAATTAAAAATCAAATGCAAAAAATTGCTGAAAGTGCGCATCACCTATTTCAAGTGAAGTGTGACGTGACGTTTGCTGAAGGATATCCACCAACAATGAATGACCCTAGTTTAAAAAAATATGTCGTCGACAGTATCGAATATAATGGAAATACTGTTATCGAAAATGAAACACCCTACTTATTTGGGGAAGACTTCAGTTTTTATGGTCAAGTAGCACCAAGTTATTTTGTATTTGTTGGTACTAAAAATGAGTTGAAACAATTTGTTAGTGGGTTACATACCCCTCACTTAAACTTTGACGAGCATATTTTAATTCGCATTGCAGATTATTATGAACGTCTGTTATTTAATTATAATGAGGTGTAAGCATGACGGCATTATGGCAATTGAACACACAACTTTTTCGAGAAAATATTCGACGTGTGAAACAGCATTATCCCATTATGGCTGTAGTAAAAAACAATGCATATAACTATGGATTGGCATTTGCAATTAAAACGTTTATGGAAGAAGGTATTGACACATTTAGTACGACTTCTTTATCAGAAGCAATTCAAATCAGGCAGCTTGCACCTCGTGCCACAATATTTTTAATGAACCCGAGCCGAGAATTTGATGTACTACGCGAGAATGATATTCATGTTACATTGCCCTCTAAATCTTTTTATGATACGCATAAGCATGATTTGGTTGACATCCATGTACATATAGAATACGAAAATCTGTTACATCGTTCAGGCTTTCAAAACATTGATGACATTCGTGACGTTTTAGAAGATCATGCTCAAAATCAGAGTGATAAGATGATAGTCACTGGATTATGGACACACTTTGGTTATGCGGACGAGTTTGATGTAGAAGACTATCATATTGAAAAACAAAAATGGCGCGCGCTTGTGGATGAACTTCATCAAGATGGCTATCAATTTGAATTAATTCATGCGCAAAATAGTGCAAGTTATTTTAGAGAAAATGGAATCTTCTCGAGGCATTCACATGTGCGTGTTGGAATCGCGTTATATGGTTCGCGTCCGTTTGCTAGTGTACCTCGCCATACCATTAAACAAGCACTGACATTAAAAGCAAATGTTATTCAGGTGAGAACCGTTCATGAAGGAGAACATTGTGGCTATAGTTTTGCTTATACAGCCCAAAATGATCATACAAAATTGGCGGTCGTTGACATTGGCTATGGAGATGGGATTTTGAGAACACGGGCACAACATGATGTGTTAATCAACGACAAACGCTATCCTATTCGAGCATTAATGATGAGTCATATGTTTGTAGAAGTCGACGCAAATGTTAAAGCTGGAGATGAGGTTATCATCTATAATGACATATTACGCATCGATGATTATACATTTAAAGGTGTCGGAGCAAATTCTGAACAGTTAAGTGCTTTAAATTTAAATTCATTAATAAAGGAGTATCAATCATGACAGTCTCATACAATCAAAATGGTGTATTAACTTTAGGAAATACGAATTTAAAAACACTCGCACAAAGTTTCGGAACCCCTACCATTGTCTATGATGAAATGTACATACGGCAACAAATGAGACGTTATCATCAAGCGTTTCAAAAAATGGATGTTAATTATGTGTTGTCATATGCGTCGAAGGCATTTACGTGTATCCAAATGGTCAAGTTAGCAGATGAAGAGAACTTTGATTTAGATGTTGTGTCTATTGGTGAATTATATACAGCGATAGAAGCTGGGTTCGATCCTAAACGCATACATTTTCATGGTAACAATAAAACAAAGGACGAGATTCAATATGCTTTAAAGTGTGGGATTGGTTATTTTGTAGTAGATGCTCTTGATGAAATCGCACTCATTGACCAATACGCAACTGAGTCCATTGATGTTTTAATACGAGTCAATCCTGGTGTTGAAGCGCATACTCACGAATTTATACAAACGGGTCAAGAGAAAAGTAAATTTGGTTTATCTATCAAACATGGTTTAGCTCAGAAAGGTGTAGAGATGGTTCGTAATAGTGAACATCTTCACTTAAAGGGGATTCATTTTCACATAGGTTCACAAATTGAGGAAACAACAGGAATGAAAGAAACAGCTAAAATCGTTTTGAAGTGGCTTAAAACATCAAATATCAATATTGAAATGCTTAATATCGGTGGCGGTTTCGCTGTAAAGTATGTGGATGGAGATTCTTCATTTAACATTGAAGAAGGTATTCCGGAAATTGTGGAGAATATAAAATTCACTTGTCATGATTTGGACTATCCACTCCCTACATTGAGTATTGAACCAGGTCGCTCTATTGTCGCAGAAGCGGGTGTGACATTATATGAAGTCGGTTCAATTAAAGAGATACCCAATGTTAATAAATATGTATCAGTAGATGGTGGTATGAGTGACCATATTCGCACTGCACTTTATGATGCGAAATATGATGTTAAACTTGTGAATCGCAATGAACCAAGTGAGGATACAGTAACGATTGCGGGTAAATTGTGTGAATCTGGCGATATATTAATTCATGAGGCTAAATTACCTAGCAGTGTACAACGCGGAGATTATCTAGCAGTATTATCCACAGGAGCATATCATTACAGTATGGCATCGAATTATAACCAAATACAAAAGCCAGCAGTATTTTTCATATCAGATGGTAAAGCGAGAGAAGTTATAAAAAGGCAGTCATTACGTCAACTCATCATCAATGACGTTAAATAAATGATACGTTTGATTAATTAATGAGACTGTTATATTGGGGGACTACAAATGATAGTTCCCCTTTTGTATTATCAAAATGTTTCATCTATGTATAAGTGTAACCTACCTTCTCAAGAGAGTGTTAAGTGAAGTTTTGAGATGATTATGGAGAAGCACTTATACAAAATAAAAAAACAGTGAAGCATTCCTCACTGTTTTGTATTAGTCAATATTGCATCTATTTATTATAGTTTAACAACGTTTGCAGCTTGTGGACCGCGGTCGCCTTCAACTACTTCAAATTCAACTGATTGACCTTCTTCTAATGATTTGTAACCTTCTTGGTTAATAGCTGAGAAGTGTACGAATACGTCGTTTTCACCTTCAACTTCGATAAAACCAAAACCTTTTTCAGCGTTAAACCATTTTACTGTACCTTGTTTCATAATCTGTGAAACCTCCAAGACTAAAATTCAATATGCGTTATTCGCATATTACAAAAAATACTATTTCGACAATATAAAGCATTAAAATATTCTTTGCAATATGGAATAATGCCATTGCTTAAAAACTATTATACGTGAACACTACTGTATTTGCAATATCGAAATGAAAATTTTTAAATTAGTCAATTAAAGGTAGATTATAATAAATTTTTTCATTGTTTAATATGATAAAGCTATCAAATATTTGAAGATCTTCATCGCAATGTTCACAATAATTCATATCGCAATTATTATAAAAAGCATACATGTGGTGTTTACCTACGATACAATTATCATAAGATGCTTGTGCTTCTTTAATTAAATGTGTGTATGTATTGATAAACGATGCATAAGTTTCAAAGTAGTAAGTTTCGATAGAATAGTCTCTCCAATCGTCAAAAAGCCACCACCCTTCATAATCGGTGCGTATTTTTACAACTTCCCACATTGACTTAGCCCCCTATTCTTACAAATCGTAATATCTATCAAAATAAGTGTTTTTGCATTGAATTGCAAGTAATAATAGAGTAATGCAACTCATAGTATATATGTAAGCGTTCAAACAATCTAACATTAAAGAACGTCTCATAATAATCATAAGCTGATGATTGATACGCATTCAATGTTAATGATGATAGAACCTATATACAGATTAAACGAAGTGACGATGTTATTGCACAAAAAATGCTTCATTGCATGTACAGTACTCCCCTAGTTTAACATTCTTATAATGTTAAAAGCTCATCATTTCATGTGACGCAATTATATAGCATTTCGTTGGCAAATTATTAGTCTTTATAATCTAAAATCCGTATAATTAACATAAGAGGTGGTAGTTATGAAACATAATTTCATACGCGTTTATGGACGTGTTCAAGGTGTGGGCTTTCGTTATTTTACACAAAGGCTTGCATTGAAATATGACATTGTAGGTTATGTTAAAAATGTGCAAGATTTTGTTGAAGTAGACGCACAAGGATCTGAAGAAAACTTAAAGACATTTACTGAAGCCGTAATTAAAGGTGCCTCACCTGCTTCTGATGTGAGCGATTATACAATTGAATCAAAAGATATAGATACGACGTTAACTGATTTTAAAACAGAATGATGATATATGAAGGAAGATGACTATGAGATATCAAATTTCAAGGCTTTTTGGAGGACTTGTAGGAATTCCAGTAGCAATTGGTGCATTTATAACAAGTATTTTCACACTAGATATTATGTTAATATATGATATTTTAATTGGTTCTGCTGGATTTATATTAGGGTACATTCCTACTCAAAGATTAACATCAAGAAGTTACTTGAAGGAATTAAATCTATCGCGTAAAGACTATCGTTATATTACGCATCAAATTCATACGGCTCAAAATAAAATCAAACGTATTTTTAAAACGTTTATCAATGTGCGGTCCATAAATGATTTTAAACTAGTGAATGATATTTACCGTATTTCTAGAACGGTAAATACGACCGTTCGTCAAAGACCGGATCTATTCTATAACATTGAAAGTTTTTATTATACACATATTGATAATGCATTAAATTTAATAGAAAGCTATACACGACTTGCAAAAATGCCTGCTAAGTCAGCTGAAGAACGTCAAATGCTGCAACAAACTCGAATAACACTTGAAGAAGTCAGACGCACTTTAGTCGCTGATTTAAAAGAAGTTAATGCACAGGACTATAATCAATTAGATACTGAAATGAGACTTAATAAAATGTATCAAAAACGAAAAGAAATGGAGCATGAAAAATGAGAGATAATGATATGTCAAAAGTTGATCAAGGTCATCCATTAGATCACTATTTTAGTTCATTTGATAATAATGATCAAAAAAAGACCCCATCAGACCAAATGCATTTAGAAGAGACCAATGAAAAACAACCGCAATTTTCTAAGCAAGATCAAGAAAAAATTAAAAGTCTATCACAACAAATTAAGCCTTTAGACCATGACAGTTTGTTACACTTTGGCTCAAATGCGCAATCTCATTTATCTCAATTTTCACATCAAATGTTAAGTGAAATTCAGTCCAAAGACGTTGGTCCAATTGGTGATACTTTAGAAAGCTTAATGAAAAAATTAAAAGAAGTAAATCCTGAAGAATTATCACAAAAAAATGATGGTATGTTAAAGAAATGGTTTAAGCGTTCAAAAAATTCAATGCAACAGCTTTTTTCTCGCATGCAATCGGTGAGTGCTCAAGTTGATCGTATTTCGGTAGAACTTGATAAAAATAAATCATTACTTGTTAAAGATAACAAGCTATTAGATCAACTTTATACTCAAAATAAAGATTATTATGATGTTTTAAATTTATATATTGCAGCAGCTGAAGAGAAAAAGCATGAAATTGTTACCCATGTGTTACCTGAAATGCGTACGAAGGTACAACAAAGTGATAACCAAATGGCTGTACAAGATGTTGCAGATATGGAACAGTTTGTAGATCGCTTAGAAAAGCGTATTTATGATTTACAATTGTCGCGTCAAATTACGTTACAATCTGCACCACAAATTCGAATGATTCAAAATATTAATCAAGCATTGGCTGAAAAAATACAAAGTTCTATTTTAACAAGTATCCCATTATGGAAAAATCAAATGGCCATTGCCCTTACGTTACAACGTCAAAATAAAGCAGCAGTTGCTCAAAAACAAGTGACGGATACAACGAATGAAATACTCCTTAGAAATTCTGAAATGTTAAAACAAAATGCACGTATTACAGCTGAAGAAAATGAACGTGGTATTGTTGATATTGAAACGTTAAAAACAACACAAGATAACATTATACAAACGATTGAAGAAACGCTTCAAATTCAAGCTGAAGGTAGACAAAAACGTATGCAAGCTGAAAAAGATTTACAACAATTAGAGGCTAATTTACGTCAACGATTAGGTGACGCTGAAAAGCACCGTAATCAAACAAAATTATATCAATAGTTATAAGAAAACGCCCACAATCATGCATATGCGTGATTGTGGGCGTTGTATGTTGATTTATTCTTTTTCGTATACGATAATATTAGACTTTTTGACGAATGCACCAATGACGTATGCAATAATGAGTGTCACAACCATAATTGGGAACCACTCTAAAGCGAATTGATGTAAAGGCAATTTACTTATAAAGCTAAAGTTTGCCCATCCATTTGCATGTATTACGCTAAGGATAGATTCTAAAGTGATCACAGCAACGGTAATCTGTTGCGTAATGCGACGTGTTGGTATAAAACGTGCGATTAAAATGAGTAAAACAGTTGTAATCGCGATTGGATAAATGATGGATAAAACTGGTACAGATAATTTGATCACAGCATTTAATCCTAAATTTGATAAGAATAAACTGATAAAAGTAAAAAAGATAACAAAAATTTTGTATGATACTTTAGGAAATAATCCATGGAAATATTCACTAACTGCTACGACTAAACCACACGCAGTTGTTAAACAAGCTAAAGCGACAATGATTCCAAGAAGGTATTTACCAAATGCACCATAGCCTGTATTTGCCATTGTGACTAGTAAATGGGCACCAATATTACGATCTTGAGCCACAAGCTGTTGCATTGTAGTTTCAGATAATACGATATGATTTCCGATAAATCCTAATGAAATATAAATAACAGCCAGTGCAAATGCTGCAATTAAACCGGCTAAAGCTGTTTGTTTAAAAATTTGATTCGCATGTTTAACCCCTGTCGCTTTAATTGCGTTGATAACAATCATGGAAAAGGCAATAGCTGCAATGGCGTCCATTGTTAAATAACCATCAGTAAAACCTTTAGAAAAACCGGCTAAATTAGAGGTATACACTTCAGGGTCTGCCTGGTTATTCGGTTTACCACCAAAATCGATGAACCCTTTAACAATCATTGCAACAATCGTAATAAGTAGTAAAGGTGTTAAAATGGCACCAATACGATCTACGATTTTTCCAGGATTCAAACATAAATATAATACAATCGCAAAATAGATGATTGTAAAAATTAATAACGCGATTGGATTACTTGTTCCGATAATTGGCGTGATTGTCATTTCGAAAGACGTCGATGCTGTACGTGGTATCGCAAATAACGGTCCAATTGTTAAATAAATCGCAACTAAAAATATAATTGAAAATCCTGGATGGATTTTATTAATAGCCCCAACATAACCTTGTTTATCAAGTGCGCCTACCACTATCCCCAATAATGGAAGACCAATACCTGTTAAAACAAAGGCTAAAATAGATGGCCAAAAATATTGGCCACTAGAAAGGCCTAAAGATGGTGGGAAAATCAAGTTACCTGCGCCGAAAAATATCGCAAATAACATAAACCCAATAACAAGTGTATTTTTGTTCATATTGCTACTCCTTCAATCAACTTTTAAAATTTATGTCTCATTCTATCACATATAGATAAAAGCGTCCATAAAATTTCAGAAAATTTGAAAATATTTTCTCCATTTTGAGCTTTAATGCGTTAAAATGATTTCAACAATAGTTTTTTCAGTAAAGGTGATAATAAACTCGGCAAGTTTTCTACCCCTTCCACAAAGATGGCATATGCACCATAAATATTGTGAATGGTTTGTTCAGTTGATTCGGTTATTGGATTTTGACTTAAAAATACATTGAAAATTTCAATACCAAGTTTGCGGCTCTGTTCGACTGCTTCATACGTATCTAAAATACCATCCTGACTATAATTAAAAGCGGATGGTTCACCATCTGAAAAAACAATTAAAAACTTTTGATTTTCAGCACGTGTGAGCAAACGCTGACTTGCAATACGTATGGCAACGCCGTCTCGATTATCATCTTGTGGCGTCAAACTCATGATCCTAGGTGCTTCGCTATGATAGATGGATTGATGATATTGAATGATTTCATCGATGATATTAGGTTGATATGTTTCATCAGCATCAAATGCATCTTCATTAAATGCTAGAATTTCATGACGAACATTTAACGTTTTAAGTGTTTCATGAAATAAGACTACACCTTTAATGGTTTCATCCATTTTGTCATGCATACTTGCTGAGGCATCTATTAGTAATGTAAATGTAGCATCAAATGATTGGCTCATATCTGCTTTTTTAAAAAACACTTTATACTGATCATCAACAAACCAGTTGATTAAATTTTTTTGTAAGCGGCCTTTAGTTAAATCATTACGTTGATCTTGATATTCGCGGTCAATCGTTTTTTTAATAATTTGTATTAAATCACGTGTTTCATATTGTACAGACTGTTGCACTTTAGCGTAGGCTATCATATGTTCAGGTTGTATTTCCGGTCTATTCCATTTAATATCTACATATTGATTGATACCAGATAAAGCTAAAAGCGGATGACGTCCGTGTAACTCCCCGCCTTCTTCATCATCAATGCTATCTTTTGAGCCATGCCCTTTTTTAGCTTCCATATTTGTCATATCATCTGTGCTGTCGCCTTCTCTAGCTGTATCACTTTCATTCAAAACATCGCTATTTTGTCCTTCATGAAGTTCCATTTCGAGATACGCACCACCTGCTGTTTCACTATCAGATGATTTCATTTCAATTGATTCAGTATCAACACAGTCAGATTCTTGCGTTTGGCCATCCGTTTGTGATGCATCCATACGTCTAATATCATCTAATGATAAATGACCAATAGATTCATATACTCTTCGAGGAATATGATAATATTCATTTAACATATCCTCTGTCAACCAATCATCAATTTGAAACATAATGCGTTGCGTTAACAATAAACTATCTTCACTTGTTTGTAGGTTAAAAAAGTCAGGTAAATAGTGATACATGTGCTGTAAAATACTCGTTAAATCATCATGAATATAAGGAATATCATAAAAGTTTTCTGTTAAAAATGCATATTCTAAATTTAAAAACAATAAATCCGAATATAACGTTTTTGTACGATAAACTTTAATTTGAGTTTGGCAATATTGTTGGCGAATTTGTCGACGCACTTGAATCATTTTTGATGCACTGGGACGTTCATTTTCAATGAGGTGAAGCATACGCATTTCTTCAATCAGTTTAAATAACTGTCTATAAAATTTTGGATGTTGAAAAGCTTCGTCATTTTGAAGTACTGCATTCACGATGTGAGGCGCCATATTAAAATAACTGTAAGTTGCGAGTAATACATCTGTTTTTAAGCCTGTCTTCTCAATATGTTCAGGTCGATGCGCCCAAAATGAACTACATATAACAGTGTTATCAATTGCATCATAATATGGGAATTTATGAATTTTCACTTGTGTTTCAGGGTTTTTTAACAATAAACGTGATAAATCTTGAAGCATCATCACTTTCATGGCGTCTAATTGTTCATCGTTAAAGAGTATAAAACGATCGCTCATTGTGTCACCTTCTAAAAGTTTAGTTCTACAGCATTTTGTACAGCTTGTCGTTCTCTTTCATCTTCTAATTTATCAATAATTGTACGTTGTATCGCACGTTCGACAGGCATTGCTGTAGCTAAATCACTTAAGTCTATAAGTGCTCGAATACTTGCTGCTTCTTCTGAAAGTTGCCCTTGTTTTGTCATAGTACGCAAGTCTTCGTTAAATTTAATAATTTGCTTTATACGTGCCGAATCTTGTAGTAGACTTTGTGCCTTAATAACATCGTGAAGTGTGTCACCATCTATATAATCTACATTAATCACCACAAAACGGTTTTTTAATGCTTCATTCATAGGTAACGTTCCAACGTATCCTTCATTGATTGCAGCAATAACTTTAAATCCTTTAGCGGCTTTAATCACTTCACCCGTAAATGGATTAGTGAGTTGACGTCTATAATCAAGAACGCCATTTAATATTGGTAATGTTTCCGGTTTTGCCATGTTGATTTCATCAATGTACAAAATATGTCCTTTTTTCATCGCTTGAATGACAGGACCATCTATAAAAATAATTTCTTGTTGGCCATTGTCATTCGTTTTTATAGTTTTAAATCCTAATAAGCTTTCAGTATCAAGGTCTACTGAACAGTTCACTTGATGCATAGGTATATTGAGTGTTTGACTCAAAGTTTCGGCAAGTTTTGTTTTTCCTGAACCTGTAGGCCCTTTAAGTAAAATATTTTTATTTAATTGAAATAGCTTGACCGCATCTCCAAATACATTTTCATCAGCGTTTATATATCCCTTAGTTTGTGTCACTTTATTCACCCTTCTTAACAAGAAAAAAGACGTGAGTACAAGTGTACCCCCGTTTTTTTCATCATTTTTTAATTTTAAACTTCTTCAAAATATGTTTTATAGTAGCCGCCTACAAGGCCTGAATTATCAATAATTTGATAGTATTCTTCAGTTTCATTAACGACATCGTAAACTTTGCCTATCGTTAACATATGACTAACTTTGAATTTTTTGGCATCCACATGGACGACCTTTACTTGTTTGATTGGCGTTTTTTCTTTCCACGTTTCATGTAACATAATATCACCTTTTATGATTCATCTAGAGTTAATATAAACGACATGCCACTCACATCATTGATACGAATTGCACGTGTCTTATCTTGTTCATTTTTAAGTTGTTGATAAGGAAGTTCATTTAATTCAAGTTGTTTAATTGCAGTATTTAAATGTTGTTCGTCGCGTGCAGTAAACTCTATTTGTTCAACAATACCTACCTCAGGAAATTTTATAGGCGAAGATGGTGTGTATAAATGAACTTCTGTTCCTAAACCACCCTCATCTAAATGTAAAACAACCACCTTATTATCATCATGTTCTTTAGTATACTCACCCAATGGCGTAAAACCAAAGACTTGTGTGAGCATAGAAAATGTAACCATTAATTCATTGGTTTTAATCACGATGGGACCTAGTCCTTGTATTTGATGCAATGGATTAACGCTACTATCTTCATACGGCATGCCAAGACCTACCCCTGAATTATGCTCATTTGAAAAAATTGAAAATGTTTGTTGAGTATCATCTGTAAATTCAAAATATGCGTGGCCATTCAGTAAACTTGGTTCAGAAAATGAAATGTCCGCACCATTTAAAATATCAGCATAATGCTCCAATCCTTCATTTGAAGGTGTTCTTAAACCAATAGAATCAAAATGACGGTATGGTTCAGATAAGCCTTGAGGTATTTCAACAAATTGAATACGTGTACCTGGCGATATATTTCCGTCACCGAATTGAATCGCACCATGATGTTTTTTATAATTCAGTCCAAGTGTGTGATGAAATAATTCAATCGTTTGATTTAAATTATCTGTAGCTAATGTAACGCTTCGAATACCACTCATGATACAACCTCCACTATAATCAACACTTAATATATGCTTAAGTGTATCATAAAGCGATAATTTTGTAGAGATTACAGTTTGAAACTTACTTTATAAAATTAAATGTGGTTGAGGCATAAAAGTCTGATTTATATAGTTCACTAAGCCTCGCATTTATAGTGGTATGACAGAAACATCATTGTTGTAGTAGTGTGCTGAGATATATATGAAGATGTTAGAAAAAAAGAGTTGTGCACATTGTTTAGTGTCAATGATTTTAAAGAAACCCACCTAACAACAATGCTAGGTGGGTTAGTATTATTTACGCTTCTTACGATTCTAATAATAAATCTTCAGGATTTTCAATTAAATCTTTAATTGTTTTTAAGAATCCTACTGCTTCTTTACCATCAATAATGCGATGATCATAACTTAATGCTAAATACATCATAGGACGGTTTTCAATTTTGTCTCCATCAACAGCAATTGGACGTGTAATAATAGAATGCATACCTAAAATCGCAGCTTGGTTCCCATTAATAATTGGTGTAGACATCATTGAACCGAAAATACCACCATTAGTAATAGTAAATGAACCGTTCATCATATCGTCGAGAGAAAGTTTATTATCACGCGCTTTGGCAGCTAAGTTCGCGATTTCTTCTTCAATTTCAGCAAAGTTCTTTTTATCACAATCACGGACGTTTGGTACTAACAAACCACCAGGTGTTGATACCGCAACACCAATATCGTAGAATTGTTTTGTTACCATGTAATCTCCATCAATTTCTGCATTCACTTCTGGATATTTTTTCAAAGCAGCGACTGCAGCTTTAGTAAAGAACGACATGAAGCCAAGTTTTGTACCGTTATGATCTTCCATAAATTTTTCTTTTTTACGTTTACGTAGATTCATTACATTTGTCATATCTACTTCATTGAAAGTCGTTAACATTGCTGTTTGGTTACTCACTTCAAGTAACTTTTTAGCAGCTGTTTGTTTTCTACGTGTCATTTTTTCTCGAATGACTGGTTTTGACGGCGTAGAAGGTTTTTGTGGTTTTGCTTCTGTTTGGGATGCTTTTTCTTGCGTTGTAGAAGCTTGAGATGTTGAACCTCGTTCTACATCTTCTTTTCGTACGATGCTTTGCACCTCATTTAAACTAATACCTTTTTCACGTGCTGCACGACGCGCTGATGGTGTGGCATTAATTCTCTCATTGGATGTGGACGCTTGTTTTTCAGAATCTGTTGCTTGAGATGATTTCTGATTTGAAGTATCTTCGTTAGTTTTATTCGATTTTTCTTCAGTTGGTGTTGCACTTGATGCATTGCCACCACCTTCACCAACGACTGCAATAGCTTGTCCTACTTCTACAGTATCACCTTCATTGGCAAGTAATTCTTGAAGTGTCCCAGCTTCTTCAGAGACGACTTCCACATTGACTTTGTCTGTTTCTAATTCGAGGATGGCTTCACCTTTTTCAACTGTGTTACCAACTTGTTTTAACCATTCTGCAATGGTACCTTCTGTGATAGATTCTGCTAATTCTGGAACTTTTACCTCTGCCATTTTCAAATGCCCCCTAGATATTTAAACTTTTTTCAATAATGATATTTTGAACCAGTTTGTGAATTTCTCCGTCACCTTCTGATGGTGCTGCACGGTGTTTACGACCTTCATATTGAAGCGCAATGTCTTTATCAAGAATGCGTGAGAGTATAGGATATACATAATGCCAAGCCCCTTGGTTTTGAGGTTCTTCTTGAACCCATGTCACTGTATTGATACCCTCAAGTGACGATAATAATTGTGCCACTTCTTCTTCAGGGAAAGGATATAAGCGCTCAATTGCGACTAATAGAATTTCTGGATTAGGTTCTTTTTGAAGACGCTCTTTAAGGTCTATAAACATTTTACCTGTAGCTAAAATGACTTTTTTAACTTTTGAGGCATCGTAATCTTCAATTAATATTGGCTCAAAGCCACCTTGAGTAAATTCCGCAATTGGTTTTGCGACTGTTTTATTTCGTAATAATCCTTTTGGTGACATGATGACTAACGGTCGCATTGCATCCGTATTTAAGCTTGCTGCTTGTGCACGCAACAGGTGGAAGTAATTACTTGAACTTGACAAGTTACATACGGTCATATTATTTTCTGCAGCGAGTTGTAAGAACCGCTCTAAACGTGCTGATGAATGCTCTGGTCCTTGACCTTCAAACGCATGTGGTAAGAAGAAAGTGAGACCTGAGCGCTCTCCCCATTTGGCATTTCCTGAGAAAATAAAGTTATCGAAATACATTTGAGCCATATTAGAGAAATCACCAAATTGAGCTTCCCAAATATTAAAGGAAGATGGGTTTTCAACATTGTATCCATATTCGAAACCTACAACAGCAGCTTCTGATAATGGTGAATTGTGAATATCGAATGTTGCTTTTTGATTCGGCACATTTTGAAGTGGAACGAAAACATCACCATTTTCTTGGTCGTGTAATACAGCGTGACGATGACTAAATGTACCACGCTCACTATCTTGACCAGTCATTCGAATTGGTGTGCCTTCTTGCATTACTGTGGCAAAAGCAAGTTGTTCCGCATGCGTCCAGTCTACGAGTCCTGTTTCGCTATCAAATGCTTGACGTCGTTGTTCTAAAATACGATTCAATTTTTTAAACACATTGAAGCCTTCAGGGTAAGTTAACATTGCATCATTAATTTCTTTTAATCGATCAAACGAAAGCGCACTGTCATTACTCTCCAATGGTTTAGAAATGCCTTCTGGAATGTTCATATCGGTATTATTATTTTTATCATTTTTATCGATAGCATCGTGTGCTTCACGCATTTCTTTTTGAACACTTGAAATGACATTGTCCATATCTTCTTTAGTAATAATGCCCTCATCAATAAGCTTTTTACCGTAAATGATATCTACCGTGTCGTGTTTTCGAATGTTTTTATATGGTAACGGATTAGTAAGTGAAGGTTCATCCATTTCATTATGTCCGTAACGACGATATCCGACTAAATCGATGACAACATCTTTATTAAATGTTTTACGGAATTCCATAGCGATATCAATGGCTTCAATTGTTGCTTCTACATCATCTGCATTGACATGCATGATAGGAACATCATATCCTTTTGCAACGTCTGTCGCATAAGTCGTAGAGCGACCATCTATAGGATCCGTTGTGAATCCAATACGGTTATTTGTAATAATATGCAATGTCCCACCTGTAGAATAACCATGTAAACTGCCCAGGTTCATCGTTTCAAAGTTGACCCCTTGTCCTGGATAAGCAGCATCACCATGAATGATTATCGGCATACCTTGATTAAAGTTTGTTTCAATTTGGCCCGAACGATTAGTGTTATCTTGTGAAGCACGTGTGCGTCCAGTTACCACTGGTGCGACAACCTCTAAATGACTCGGATTATTTGCTAAAACAATGCGCTGTTCATGCCCGTGGTCATGAATGGTTTTTACACCACCTAAATGATACTTCACATCACTCGTCCAACCGGATGTTAAATTTAAGCTGCCATCTTCTGGTAAAAATTTCATCGCATCAGTATGCATAAATTCAGAAAGCATCATACTGTATGGTTTTTTAAGAATATGTGTCAACACATTTAAACGACCACGATGTGCCATACCAATTTGAATATTAGTAATATTTTCTTCAGAAGCACGTTTAATTGTGCGTGATAACATCGGTACTAATGCGTCCACACCTTCAATAGAGAAACGTTTTGCACCCACAAAGTTTTTGTGTAAGTATCTTTCGAATCCTTCTACATGAGCAAGTTGTTTAAATAAAGCTTTTTTCTCTTCAGTATTAAGATTTGCTTTATACGGCGTTTCAATACGACGTTTTAACCATACACGTTCCTTATTATTATTGATGTGTGTATACTCAAACGCGATTGGGCCTTTGTAGCGTTGCTCCATTCTTAATATTGCTTCATATGCATTATCATAAATATCTTTAAAGTGTTCTGATACGATGTCGGCAGATATACCTTCGAGCGTTTGTTTATCTAAATCAAAATCTTCTATTGTTAATTTAGGTAAATGTTTACGTTCAGGCTTATTTACAGGATAAATATCTGCTTGTAAATGCCCATATTGTCTAATGTTATCAATCAACCTCATAACACGTTTAATGGTGCTATCCCCTGAGCTTGTTTGATTTGACTTTTGTGATACAGTTGCTTCGCCATCTTTGATTGTGCTAAAGAGCACTTGTAAATCTTCAGTGACTGAACTTGGATCTTCTAAAAACTGATCATAGAGTTCTAACATTAATCCTAGATTCGCTCCGAAGTTTACAGGTGCCTCAGTCACCTGTTTATCGTTCTTCATAATCCACCCTCCACAGTATAAATAAAAACGCTTACAGGACAATCATAGCATTAATTTGTGAACATTTAAAGGCAAAAAAACCGTGCAATTTCTAGTTTTGACCGGCATTGAAATGAATTGTAAAAGTTGTAAATTTACCCACTTCACTTTGAACTGAAATGCGTCCATGATATTGCTTTACTAGCTTTTCAGCTATAGATAAACCTAATCCATTTCCACCTTGATGACGCGATCTAGACTTATCAACTCGATAAAAACGATCAAAGATATAATTAATATCCTCTTGAGGGATGCCCGTACCATGGTCAGTAATATCAATTAATACTTGATTGTTAATGAATCGTGTCGATATGTCTATTTGTTTATTAACTGTGTCATATTTAATAGCATTGTCAAAGAAAATAAGTAAAATTTGTTCAAAGTGAAAGGCGTTGATGTTTAGATAAATGAAATCTTGATTCGTATTAAATGTAAACGTATAAGCATCATGTATTTTACGAATAGCTCGAATACGTGTTTTTATTTCTTCATTAATATCTACTTTTTCAATATGATGCTCTGCGTTCCCCATATCATTTTTAGTTAGTAATAATAATTCTTCCACCAATTTCGAAATGCGATTCATTTCCTCAATTGAGATAGACAAGGATTCCTCTAAAATATCCGGATCTTTCTTTCCCCATCGTTTAATCAAACTTAAATGACCTTGAATAATCTGTAATGGTGTTCTTAATTCGTGAGACGCATCTTCAACAAATTGGCGTTGTTGATTAAATGAATCTTCTAGTTTGATCATCATACTGTTAAAGGTGTCAATGAGTGCATCCGTTTCTTCGTAATTCGTTGGAACGGCTAATTTTTCTTGGAAGCCATCTCGGCGAATTTGAGTCATTTTCTCTGTAATAATATTAATAGGTTTTGTAATTTGTGATGAGAAAATGTAACTAATAATGGCTGTTACAAAAAGTGCGATTAACCCAAATATGAATGCTAAATACGCAATGAAGGTTAATAAATCATCATACACTTCTAGTGAGTGTACAACAGTCACATACCCTTTAAAATAAGGTGTATCAACAGGCGTGTTAATGATGATAAATGACCCTTCGTCGTTTTTTGTAATATTGATATTTCTAGAACTAACAGGATGAAATTCTGGTGAAAATTTAATAGATGATGTGCTTGAATTTTCAAAAATTTTACGTTGATAGTGGTCATGCAAGATGACCTTTTGATAACTATTGGTCACTGCATTAAATTCCACTGTTGTAATACGTTGTAAGGGTTTGGTTTCTAATAAATTGTAAATGTCATCGACACTACGTTCAGCTTTTTCAAGTTCATTTTGTTTCAATAAACTGCTAATAGCATAAATGATAAGTAAGCAAAATATAAAAATAATTAAGAAAGTAATAATTGTCGTTACAAGTGTCCATTTTGTTTTCAATGTGGATTGTTTCATTTTCTTATCACGTATCCTACGCCTCTAACCGTTTCGATTAATTTTTGCTTACCGATAGGCTTTAATTTGTTTCTTAAATAACGAATATATACATCTACAACATTCGTCTCAACGGCCGACTCATAGCCCCAAACATGATCTAAAATTTGCTCCCGATGTAAAACGTGGTTTTGGTTTTCTGCTAATACGAGTAATAAATCAAATTCTGTTTTAGTGAGTTCAATATTTTGTGACTCATATGTCACGCTAAATCCATGCTTATCGATAATTAAGCCATCGATGTTAATAATGTCAGGGTTGGACTGATGGTCTTCCGAATATCGTCTCACCAATGCGCGCATTCGAGCTAATAATTCCTCGATTTCAAAAGGTTTAACAATATAATCATCTGCACCAATATCTAAACCTGTTACTTTATCATAAATTTCACCTTTAGCTGTTATCATAATGACCGGTGTATCTTTTTGAGCTCTTAGACGTTTGCAGACTTCGAGACCATCCATTTCTGGAAGCATTAAATCTAGGAGAATCAAATCGTAATTTTGTTGTAATGCTTTATTAAGGCCTGATAAGCCATCATTTGTGATGTCTACATCATAATTTTCATGTTTTAATTCTAATTCTATAAAACGTGCTAAATTTTGTTCGTCTTCTATTATAAGTACCTTTTTCATTATGCCACCTCACCTCTATCATATTTCAAAATGAGGACAGATAAAAGTTTTTTCAAAAATTTCAAAGGTTTTAATTGACAATCATTCTCAATAAGGTATAATGTAATTGAAAATGATTCTCAATCGCAACGACCCCCCACTACAATTCGTTCTTTTGATTGAGGCATTTTCAAGTACTATCCCCTTTTATATGCCCGTATAAAAAAATAGTCGTTTTGATTAAACGTTAAATTTAAGCTGTTACACCGATGTGTAGCAGCTTCTTTGTATGCGAAAATTAGCCCTTAAATGATACATAAAGCGAAACTTTAATCATTCTCTATATTTTCTGCCTTAAACGATTTATAACGCAGTTTTAGCGTCTAATTGATACTGTTTTTTATAAATATGAGGCATCAAATTTTTAATTCACAATCATCAAATACACTTTGTGTCTACCCCAATTGAGCATGACTATATACCAAAATGAATCCAATTTAAATAGCCAACAAAGTTCATATAACAAATGAATTTGTTGGCTTTGATTGAAGCTAGAGCGCTGTTTCAATGCGTCTAAACAATTGATATTTAATTCGTCTTATATTTTAAGTGGTTTTCGTAGTATCAGTTGAGTTAAAACGATACAGAATAAGCCCCCAATAATACCAGCAATGATGTCAGTTGGATAGTGAACACCTAAATATACGCGAGACGTAGAGATTAATAATATCATGAGTGCACATAAAGCGATAACCACCATCTGTGATTTACCTTTTAAAATTCGGCGACAAATATAAATGAGGCTACCAAAAAATGCTGTCGATCCCATTGCGTGACCACTTGGAAAGCTAAAGCCTGTAATGTCGATTAATCTTAAAATAGTTGGTCTTTCTCTATCAAAGATATTTTTTAAAATTGGGTTTGTAGCTCCTGATATCATCATCGTTAACGCGAAGAATAAAGCTTCAATTTTATATTTGTAAAACATTAACAATGCAATCATCATTAAAGATAAACACATCATTGCCCATACTTCTCCCACTTGAGTCGCACCAAAGAAAATAGAAGTAGAAATGAAGCTTTCTGAAGAATATATAAACTCATAGACTTCATTATCAATCCATTTACCTAGTCTTGATTCATGGAACATTGCAATCACTGCAAATATGAGTGTAAAAACAATCAGTAATGAAATTCTTTTCCAATGATTCATGATAGGCCTCCTTATGATGATGTTGCATCATTAATAATTTTATTAAGTAAAGCATCTTTCGTTAAACTTTCAGTGAATGTGCCCATATTTTGAATAATTTGATGGCGTGTATTTTCTATTTTTTCAAGTTCAGGACATAACGTTTCAATTGAGAGTTCAGATTCATCTAACATAGATGCGTATCCTTGTTTTTCAAAATATTTCGCATTATCAATCTGGTCGCCACGTGATTGATCAAGACCGAGCGGAATTAAAAGCATCGGAATTTTTAACGTTAAAAATTCATATATCGCATTTGATCCTGCTCTTGAAATGACGGTATCAGTGATTGCTAAGATGTCCGTAAGTTCATCTTTTAAAAATTCATATTGAATATAGCCTTCTTTGTTAATAGATTCGTCTTTAAGATTTTTACCGGTAAGATGCACAATTTGATAAGTTTTAAGCAATGTAGGAAGTTGACGACGAATCGCTTCATTAATTTTCAAACTACCCATGCTTCCACCCATTACAAGCAGGACTTTTTTCTCGTCATTGAAGCCTGTTCGTTCATAGCCTCGTTTGGGGTTCCCGTGTTTTAAATCTTCACGGATTGTTGCGCCTACAAAATCTGCTTTATCACGTGGTACATATTTTAAAGTTTCTTCAAATGTAACATATAATTTTTTAGCAAATTTCATACTGATTTTGTTGGCTAATCCAGGAGTTAAATCGGATTCATGGATAATTGTAGGGATATTTAATGTTTTTGCAGCTAGTACGACTGGAACTGAGACAAATCCACCTTTAGAAAATAAAATGTCTGGTTTTTCTTTTTTTAGAATACGTCGTGCATCCCATATCCCTTTCATCACTTTAAAGATGTCTTTCGCATTTTCAAAAGATATATAGCGTCTTAATTTACCACTTGATATCGCAAAATAAGGTGTATGTGGGAGTTGCGACGTTATCATTTCACGTTCGATACCCTGATGAGATCCAATATACATTGTTTCGTGTCCATGTTGTTGTGCAGTCGGAATTAAACTTAAATTAACTGAGACATGACCGACTGTACCGCCTCCAGTAAATGCTATTTTAACCATATTAACCCTCTATTCATTCAAATTTTTGTAGTATGCGTAAAACGGTTCGCCTTTATCAAATGGAAATTCATTACTTGTCATTTCTCCCGTTTTTATAAAGCCATTCTTTTCAAATAAACGTTGTGCACGCGCATTTAGAGAGAAAGTATCTGTAAGTATTACGCCTACTTGATGCGAATGTGCAATGTCAAATGCAAAATCAAATAATTGTTGTGCCACACCTTTGTATTGAGCGGAAGCTACGAGACGATGAATGACATACGCATTTGAAATAGAGATGGGCCAATCAATGTCATTGTACCAATCTGGTACTTTTTGATCGATAACGATAAAGCCTTTTATAATGCCATCTTCCTCTAAGACATACATATTATCGGATTGGATATCTGTTTCGAAGTGTGTTTTTAATGGATAACGGTGATCCCATTGTGGATTACCATCTTGGTCCATAAGTATTTTAGCATCTTCGGTTAAATTGACAATTGTGTCAATATCATCGAATGTAGCATGTCTAATCATTTCAATTGCTCCTTAATTTGTTTTATCGTTTTATCTAAGACAGGATCTTCTTTAGCTGCTTTTTCAACAAGTAATTGTGTGAACTTTTGATTTGATTGTTTATCAAATTCTCCTGTGACTTTTAAATTATTTGCTTTCTGGAATTGAATGACCGCAGCTTTTAGGGAAGCATCGTATTGGTTATCATTTGACGCTATTTTGTATCCTAATGCGTCTAATCCCACTTTAATAGATGTAACATGTTTATTATTGTCACCTTCTTTAAAAGTTTGATCAGATGGAATCACTGTTAATTTTTCAAAAGCTGCCCCTTTAATGTCTACATCAGGGTGAATCCCTTTTCCGTGTATAAATGTTTTATGTGGTGTGAGCCACTTCATTTCAGTGAATTTTAAAATAGAACCATCGTCAAATTCTCTTGTTGTTTGAACAATCCCTTTTCCAAATGTTTTACTGCCATATATTTTAGCGATTTTATAATCTTTCATTGCTCCTGTAAAAATCTCTGAAGCACTTGCAGACCCTTCGTTGACTAAGATTGAAATATTCAAGTCAGAAACATGTTCTAAAGGGTTACCTGATGTTTTAACAGCCTCTTGTTGTTTACCTTTTTCTAAATAAAGTACGGTTTTACCTTTATCTAAGAAAATATTAGACATTTTGACAGCTTCGTCTAAAAGGCCTCCTGGATTATTTCTTAAATCAATAACGATATTTTTAGCGCCAGATTTTTGAGATTTTTGAATCGCTGATTTTAATTCACCAGCAGTTCCTTCTTGGAACTTATTTACTTTGAACACAGTCACTTGCCCTTTTGTTTCAACTTCTACACTTTTAACGTGAATGGTATCTCTTTTTACAGTAAAATCTTTAGATTCGTTGCCTCTTTTAATCGTTAAAGTCACTTGAGTGCCTTTTTCTCCTCGAATCTTAGGAATAATGTCATTTAAGCTTTTTCCTTTAATGGATTTTCCATCAACTGCTTTTAATACATCTTTTGGTTTTAAACCTGCTTTTTCGGCTGGAGAGCCTTTCATTGGACTTGTAATCATGATTTGATTACCTTTTTGTTGCATCTCAGCACCAATACCGACAAAGTCTCCAGTAACATCTTCGTTAAATGCTTTGGATTTATCTTTAGGGATAAATTCTGTATATGGGTCATTTAACCCTTTTGTCATCCCGTTAATCGCATTTTGCAATAATTTATCTTTATTTGGGGATTTATAGTAGTCTTTCGCTAGTGTTTCATAAACTTTTGTTAATTTATCACTATTTTCAGCGACCTGCTGATTTTGTGTGTTAAGATGCCACAAGTAAATACTGCCTAAAACGATAATTGTTGTTAATATAATAGTGAAAATAATCCCGATAATAAAGTGGGATAAAGACACATATTTTTTATTTTTTTCAGTATGATGTTTTTTACGAGGCAACATTGTAACACCCTTTCCTTTTATATGTAAAATAAAAAGAGTGAGCATGAAATCAAATGTTTATAGATTTGATTTCTTCGTCTCACTCCTCGAATATAGAACCATTGTCATCATAAATGTATACGTGGTTAATGCTGCAAAACATACATTAAATGCGAATAGAGGAAGACGTTAAAAACGGCGCCATTCTTGGAATTCTTCATATAATGTATCAAATACAGACATAGAAAGTGTGTAATTCCCTTCCGTCTCGACATAGTTAGATAGTTTATCAAAGTCAGACTCTTGTTTAGGGAAATCGAAATCATCGTACACCATTTCTGCAAAAGCCCCTTCCTCGTTGGGACGACCTCTCACCGTGAGGAGGAAATGATAAAAAGACGCATCTTTCATTATTTCACCGTAACTTCAATGACTTTTGATTCACCTTTAGTTAAAGTGGTTTGATCTTTAATCGAAATGTGATCTGTTTGGTCTGTATTTGTAATAATTACGGGTGAAATCGTTGATTTGGCATTTTGATCAATATAATCGATATCAAATTCTACTAATTTATCGCCAACTTTGACATGATCGCCACTTTCAACGAATGTTTTAAATCCTTCACCATTTAATTGGACAGTGTCTAACCCGATATGCACTAAGACTTCTAAACCATTGTCAGCTTTAAGTCCAATGGCATGCTTTGTTGGAAAGACATTATCTACAACACCTGAAATCGGTGATACAACAATACCTTCTGTCGGTTTAACACCAAATCCTTCACCCATCATTTTTTGTGCGAAGACTGGATCAGGAATATCATCAATTTTAACAAATTCCCCTGTAATTGGCGTATAAATTTCAATATCTTTACGCGCTTCATTTCCTTTACTAAATAATTTTTTAAACATCATAATCGCTCCTTTATTGTTCAAAATGTTGAATTAAATCTCCGTATCCAAGTTCCTCTAATTTATGATAAGGAATAAATTGTATCGCTGCAGAGTTGATACAATATCGTAAGCCACCAAGCTCACGCGGTCCATCATTGAAAACATGACCTAAATGACTATTGCTGTCTTCTGAGCGCACTTCTGTACGAATCATACCAAAAGATTTATCAACAAGTTCAATGATATCTTCATTGTTAATCGCTTTAGAAAAACTTGGCCAACCACAATTTGATTCAAATTTATCATTTGATGTAAATAACGGTTTTCCAGAAATTTTATCTACATAAATACCTTTTTCATAGTGATTCCAATATTCATTGTCAAACGGAGGTTCAGTACCATCTTGTTGTGTCACTAAATATTCTAAGTCGGTTAAATCTTTTTTATCTTTCTTAATCATGATGATCACTCCAATGTCGTTCTATAAATGCTTTGCGACCTGAACCGAGTTGATATTGTGCATAATGCAACGGGTTTTTCTGATAATAATTTTGATGATAGGCCTCTGCAGGATAAAAGTTTTTATACGGTTCTACAGGTGTAATCACAGGCTTATCAAAAATTTTAGCATCATTTAATGCTTTAATTTTAGACAAGGCTAATGCTTTTTGCTCCTCATTATGATAAAAAATGACTGGGCGGTAATGTTCGCCTCTATCAAAAAACTGGCCTTTATTATCAGTTGGGTCAAATGTTTTGAAGTAAATATCCAATATTTGCGTATAGCTGATTTGTTTCGGGTCATATTCTATTTGTACTGCCTCAACGTGACCTGTTGTGTCAGAGCATACGGCTTCATAAGTGGGGTTTTCAACGTGACCACCACTATACCCTGAAATGACGGATTCAACACCATCGTAAGAATCAAATGGTTTTACAAGACACCAGAAGCATCCTCCTGCAAAAGTAGCTAATGCCATAATATCACGCCCTTTTAAGAATTATGTTCTTTTAAAACGACGACACCAATTGCACCCGTTCCCGTATGCGTAGATATGATAGGTGTAGTAAAATTTGTGTCAAAATTTGAAAAATCAAACGTTTCTTCAATTTTATCTTTCACTTTTTCTAAGAAATCATTCGCATTGGCATGCACAATGGCTGCGGATTTAATTTTACCGTCACCTAAAAATTGAGCTAAATCTTTCGCTAAATACTTCGCACATGCCCCTTGTGTTCGTGAGCTATGAACAATTTCTAGATTGCCATCAATCAGTACACCGACAGGCTTAATTTTCATTAAGTTACCAAGCATACCTTTCGCTTTACTAATACGACCACCTTTGATTAAGCGATCTAATTTACCAATTACAACATACAGTTTAATATTGTTTTGTAATTGATGAACTTTTTCAACAATAGTTTCAGTAGGTAGACCTTCTTCAATCCACTGAACGATATGCTGAATTTGATATCCTAATCCATAAGTGATAGATTTTGAATCAATAACAGTCACTTTACCATCTACCATTTCACTGGCTTGAACAGCGGTTTGATACGTGCCGCTAAGGCCAGAAGATAAATGAATACTAATGACTTCTGCACCCTCTTGAGTTAAAGCTTCGTATGTTTCAACAAATCTTCCTAATGGGGGTTGGCTTGTTTTTAAATCATTGTTGTCGTCTTCTAAATATTGTGTGTATGTTTCTGAAGAAATTTCCTCTTGGTCAACATAAGATTTACCATTAACCGTCACACTTAATGGCACGATGTGAACGTTATGTTGTTCTAAAAAACTAGGATCTAAATCTGATGTTGAATCTGTTACTAATATACGTTGCATTGATTAAACCTCCGTGATTACTTCCTAACTAAATGCAGAAAAGTATGTGGGTATTTATTTTTTTCATCAATTTCGCCCTCAATTGCTGATTCTACTTCCCAATCTTCAAACGAATAGGGTGGGAAATAAGTGTCAGCTTGAAACGTGTCATCGATAACTGTAATATACATATCATCCACTTTATCCATAAACATTTCAAATAATGATTGACCACCAAAAATGAAAACATGGCCTTCTAACTGTTCGATGTCTTTAATATCATGAATCACCTCAACACCATCAGCTTTAAAATCTTTATTACGTGTTAAAACAACATTTTTTCGATTTGGTAAAGCTTTTCCAATAGAATCAAAGGTTGCACGTCCCATTACTAAAGTATTACCAGTTGATAATTTTTTCACGTGTTTTAAGTCATTCGGGAGATGCCATGGTAATTGATTATTAAAACCAATGCCTCTATTTTTATCATGAGCAACTAAAATGGATAATGTCATTTGACTCACTCCTAGTTATGCTAAATTTAAAATCTCAAATCAATGCATTAACAAATACACGTTGAGTTAATTATACCGCAATTGGTGCTTTTATGATGGGATGAGATTCATAATTTACTATTTCCAAATCTTCGTATTCTAAATCAAATATAGATTTATCTGTATTAATTTTTAGTGTTGGCGGTGCAAAACTTGATCGTGCTAATTGTGTTTCGACAGCGTCAATATGGTTGCTGTATATATGAGCGTCGCCAAATGTGTGAATGAATTCACCGACCTCAAGATCACATTCTTTTGCGATTAAATGAGTCAATAAGCTATAACTTGCTATGTTAAAAGGTACCCCTAGAAAAATATCAGCACTTCTTTGATATAACTGACAACTCAATTTTCCATCTTGGACATAAAATTGAAATAAGGTATGACAAGGTGGTAGTGCCATAGACTCAATTTCTGCAGGGTTCCATGCACTAATAATATGACGTCTAGAATTAGGGTTATGTTTAATGTTATCAATTAATTGCGCCAATTGGTCAATATGTTGACCATTAGGTCCAACCCAGTCTCTCCATTGTTTCCCATATACATTACCTAAATCCCCGTGCTTTCGCATAAAATCATCATCATTTAAAATGCGAGTTTTAAACTGAGACATTTCGTCTTGATACACTTTATTAAATTCCGAATCTTGCAAAGCACGATGTCCAAAGTTTGTCATATCTGGGCCTGTATAATCATCAGATTGAACATATTTTTCAAAGGCCCATTCATTCCAAATATTATTATTATATTGCAATAAATATCTTAAATTTGTATCTCCACGTATAAACCAAATCAATTCGGTTGCGATCAGCTTGAATGATACTTTTTTAGTTGTTAGTAAAGGGAAACCTTTATTTAAGTCAAAGCGTAATTGATGACCAAATTTTGAAATTGTTCCAGTACGAGTACGGTCATCTTTTGTTGCTCCAACATTTAATACTTCTTGACATAGTTGATGATATGCTTGATCAAAAGGATTCATGTGCGCCACCTCTTTCTCTTTATTACTATAATAAATTATTTGATACTTATTATAAATTAAAAAGGGAGATATGGCTCATATTTTGAATGCCACATCTCTCTTTTTTACTTACAATATGACTCATTAAATTGAACGCTAGGTTTATGAATGACAATGTGTGTCAAAAGCATCTTTGATATCCATAGCTATATCATTAATATCTCGGCCTTCAATGTGTTCACGGGGAATAAAGTGAACAAGTTGCGTGCCTTTAAATAATGCATAGGATGGACTGGATGGTACTTGTTGAATATAGTCACGCATTTTTGCTGTAGCAGCCTTATCCTGTCCCGCAAAAACGGTTACTTTATGTGTCGGTTTATTTTCATTTTGCTCCGCTACAGCTACAGCTGCAGGTCGAGCTAAACCAGCTGCACAGCCGCATGTAGAATTGATTACAACAAATGTCGTTGCATTCTCTGACACTTGATTCATATAGTTTTCGACATCTTCTTCACTTTCTAGACTTTCAAAGCCATTTTGTGTTAATTCAGCGCGCATTTGTGCGGCAAGTTCTTTCATATATGCATCATAAGCATTCATGTTAACATCTCCCTATTGATTTCGATTTGCGATTTGTTTCCAAACAGAACCTAAAGCGGCTTCACCATTTTCAATTCGCGCAATAGCCATTTCTATTTGTAACTTCACTTCGTATGCGTCATCATTTTGATGAGCTTTAAGCGTTTTTAATTGGTCTTGTCCACCTTCATCGAACAAAAACATTGCTGCACGCCAGCGAACAATTTTTTGTGGATCTGACAGTGCTTTTTCCATTTCCGGCAATGCTTCTTTGTATCCAAGGTCACTTAATCCATCACCAGCAGTTCGACGTACAGCAGGATTTTTATCACGCAACCCCTTATATAAATATGGTAATGTTGCTTTATTTTCTATCATACTCAATAATACTACTGCTTCTCGTCTTAACGGTACTTTATCTTCCTTTAAAGCAGCATCTAATAATGGATAGTCTTCAACTGTAGGCTTTGGAAAAGATTTTAACATACGTAAACGTTCGTTCCAGTCTGATGTTTGTTGGTATGTCTCTAGTGTAACATGTTTATAAAGTTTTTGAGGTACATGTATATCACTTTCTTGTGCTTCTTTCACGAGTGTATGAAGTGTATCTTTTGGGTATAGTGCGCTAATTTCAGTCTCCACATGTGACATGACTTCATCCATTTCACCGTATCTAATACCCAATAGCTCCCATTTACGCATGAAAACAACATTATCACCCGCTTTTTGTGCAGAAGTCATGGCCTCGACAAAATGATCTGGTAATTGATGTCGCAATTCCTCATTACCTGATGTTAACTTAATTTGGTATGGGATATTTTTAAACTTCAAAATTTCCACTGTGACTTCACCAAAATGCGTATCTGGCTCAACTGAGTGTGTTGACGCAATACTTCCATGAGTTAATGATTCTGTGATTTGAGGTAACACGCTTTCCCATTCAGCTTTCGGTGTTTTGTCAACAGCAATAAAGTCGAGTACGTGAAAAATTGATTTGACATCTTGAATGGCAAGCAACGCATTAATAAATTCTGGTTGTTCTTTTTTGATTTCAGTATACGTATTAGATTGATTGTCCGCCCTTTTTTGAGACAAAATAATCTTCATTGTATTTGGACTTGGAGTAGGTTCAACTTTTACAATTTCCATAAAATGTCCCCCTATTGTAATTCATTGCCTAATTGTTGAATTTGTTTTCCAACTGAACACTCTTTTATGCAAAAATGATGTGCTTTCGTCTTATTCTGAGATTGTCTGATATGTGTTTTGATCATACATTGCTCACAATATTGGTTCATTAATTGGTCAATTTTTGAAACAGCACGTTTTTTTGTTTCTGTAAACACAATCATCACTCCTTAAATTAGCACACACAATAAACATTATGGTAACATGTATTCCCTTTTCAATGAAATATTTAAATTTCAAGCATACGTTTTTCTCATAGACATGCAAAACTTTTGTTACATCTATTGATATTTATATTTATTTTAATTATTATAATTAAGTTGAGATTGATTTAATTATTGTGGCAATTCAAGTCGGATTATTATCAAGTCCTTAAATTCAATGTAGGCAATTTTAGAAGTATAGAAGCGGTTTCTAAACACCCGCTTAATCAAAATTTAGGAGGAATTTCATGTTTAATGAATGGTTAGGTTTAGTTGCTTTTTTAATGACTTTTATTTTATTGGTTTTAATGTTTCGGTTATTTGGTCCCCAAGGTTTAATGGTTTGGGTCGCTATAGGAACGATGATAGCCAATATACAAGTGATAAAAACAGTAGATATTTTTACGATATCTGCGACGTTAGGTAATGTTATGTTTGCATCTATATATTTAGCAACTGATATACTTAATGATATATTATGGACGTAAAGTCGCAAAGCGAGCGGTATGGATGGGCTTTTTTTCGACATTAATCATGATTATTTTGATGCAAATTTCATTAAGTTTTCAACCAAGTACAGCTGATATCGCACAAAGCGCTTTGGATACAATTTTTGGGTTGGTGCCCCGTATTGCTTTAGCTTCAATTATTGCTTATATTATAGGTCAATATATCGATGTCTTTATCTTTAGCTGTATTAAGCGGATTTTTAGTTCAGACCGTACATTTTTTATACGAGCATATGGAAGTACAATGTTAAGTTCAATTATCGATACAGGTATTTTTGTAATCATAGCATTTTTAGGTGGACCTTTACCTAATGATGTAGTGTTTGAAATTTTTGTTACGACGTACGTTCTTAAGTTAATAGCTACAATTTTCAATGTGCCTTTTGGATATTGGGCTAAATGGCTGTATCGTAAAGGGAAAATTAAACCTTTTCAAATTGATTAAATATAGGATAAAACTAAGGAGAGTGAACAATAGACGTTCATTCTCTTTTTTTATCGCTTCGTGTTACTATTATTTAGAGGTGTTGATATGGCAAAAATATATTTTGATGCTGCATCACAAGGCAATCCAGGTTTAAGTACTTATGGTGTGGTAATTGTAGAAAATCATCAGCGTTATGTATTTGCTGATGTAATTGGAGAAAAAGAGAATCATGAGGCAGAATGGGAAGCGTTGTTAATTGCATTAAAACAAGCGCAAAATTTGAACGTCTCTAATGCCCTCATACATACAGATTCAAAATTAATAGAAGATGCAGTGAATCGTGAGTTTGTTAAAAATGCTAAGTATAAACACTATTTGACATCATATTTAGCTCTATCCAATGCTTTTGACCTGTGTTTTGTCAAATGGATTCCTAGAGAACAAAATAAAGAGGCGAATATGTTGGCGCAATCAAAGCTGTATCAATATACAAAAAAACGAAGTTAAAAGTGGAACACCAAAGTTTGAATTAAGCGTTATTTTAATGAACAGTTAAACATAATACGTTTAACGCTAAAAATGTATTGACATAGCCTTCAACATTCATTGATGAGTGCTGAAGGCTATGTTATTTGTTATATTCGATGCTTAATTTGATTATGAAATCTTCTCAATAATGTTTCATACATTGTTTTAAAAGAGTGATCTCAAGTAGCGATGGGAAACTCGTAATTCATGTGCCTCACATATTCGAAGCGCATGCATAATATTGTGCTCATAGAGTAGGTATTGTTCTAAATTTTTAAAGTTGATAGGTACATTGTCTTCAATACGTGCTAATCGCTTCGATAGTTTTAAATCATCAAGATGTGTTTGGATTTTCTTTTGTTGTCCTGGTGTAAGATGATGCATATTTTCAAGCACACCCTCTACTGAGTGGTATGCTTGAATAAGTTTAATGGCTGTTTTTTCACCTATCCCCTTAACACCTGGGTACCCATCCGCACTATCTCCCATAAATGCTTTAATATCTATTAATTGTTTAGGCTGTAATGCGTACTGTGATATAAATGCTTGTTCGTCGACTTTTACATATTCAGTGAATCCTTTTTTAATTAACCAAATTTCTACGTTTTTAGAAGCACATTGGAGTAAATCACGGTCGCCTGTAACAATGACAACTTGAGCGTCTTCTACATCTTTATAATGACTTGCAATCGTTCCAATAACGTCATCTGCTTCATAATGAGATACACCTATATTATGAAATCCTAATGCTTCAGAGATGTGCTTAACATGATCAAATTGTGGTAATAATGCTTCTGGCGGCTCCGTCCTATTTTGCTTATATCCTTCGAAAATTTCGTTTCTAAAAGTTGCTTTTCCCATATCCCAACATACAGCTACATGTGTTGGATCAGATTGTTTAATCGCAGTATAGATGTGACGAATAAAACCTTGTGTGCCATTTGTGGGTAATCCTTTGGAAGTGAACATGTACTGCTTATTCACGCTTGTCGCATAAAAATGTCTAAACAATAATGCCATACCATCAATTAATAATATTTTTTTACTCATGTGAATCCTCAATTTCTAAAGTATTTTGTAATTTAGGTAATATTTGTTTGATTTGTGCCACTAATTGATTATCAATACGATATGAAATGACTTGGTCTATTTCGCTTTGAGCAACTTGCTCTAATTCATTTAGAAGTGACTTTCCTTGTTGAATCAATAATTGATTACGCTCATGTAATGCTTTTTTTAGATGCACTATAGGTGTTTGTAAATGTTGGAGCGTCTTCTCTTTGATTGCTTCTTGGATTTCTTTTTGTCCTTGTGCTTGAATAATTTTCTTTTTCGTTAAAGATTTAGGCAACGAAGCTACAAAAGTGTCTAAATCAAGTTTTAAATAAGGTGTCTCAAGTTGGTCTAATTGAAAAGTTAATTTTGGTTGTACCAATACATGTAGTTCGTGCAATGCTTTTAATGTAGGGATGCATTGATGCTCAAAGTGATCTATGAAACAGCGTTTTAATCGTTCAACGATTAAAGTTTGTTCTAAGTATAGTTTTTGATGAACATGATCTAAATAACGTTTAGAAGCTGCTAGTTTTTCTTGTTTAAAATCATCTGTATTTGTCATTTGGCCGTTAAATACTGCTTTGATATCATCTAACAATTGTATTTTTAAACGTTCATGAAGATGATAAAGTTGATCAGAAATTTCATTTTCAGCCTGTTGGGCAGTTGTTGATAAAATTTGAGCATCAAATACGTGAGGTGATCGTATTGTTTTTAAACGTTCATGTTGGTGTGTTCGTTTCGTGCTATCTTTCTCAAAATCAAGCACCATTGCGTTTAAAGCATCGTATATGTAAAGAAGTTGATGATTCAATTGTGACTCTAATACTTCTTTTGATTCTACTTGTGCAAAATCATCTACACGCGCTTTAAGTTTCTCTAGACCAGCATCACCATGTATTAAGGCATTTCGACTAGATACTCCAAACACTTCAGGTGTCATTCCCACTTCATTTAATGCACTTTGTACATAGTTCATTACAGCGTAACGGTCTTCATCTGTTTCTGCAAGATCTGTCGCATTGACAACCATTTTAAACGCTTGGTTTTCCATCAATTGATTCATTTCTTTCATATGTTGAATAAACGCTTTGTCATTATCTGTAAATGAATGGTTAAAGTAACTCACGTAAATAATTAAATCTGAAGTTGTTAAAATCTTTTCAGTTTCATTAGTGTGACGTTGATTATTCGAATGCAATCCTAACGAATCAATAATAATTTTATCTTTTAGCCATTCCAATGGTAATTGAAGATGTACAGTTTTTACAAATGTTGCATATTGATCTTCTGCACTCCACTTTTTAATGTCATCTTGTGCAACCGCCATCGTTAAACTGTCTTTAGTTAAGCGTGAATATAGATCATAATTTTGTTCTACAGCGTGAATAAAGGCTAAACGATTCTTATCAATATTAGCTTTAAGTTTTGTTTTATCCTCTTTTAAAAATGCTTCGATAGAAGAAAATGTGTACCCTGCAACTTCCGTGACATCATTGATCTCTGAAAGTAAGGTAGATTTAGATTTAAATGTAATCGCATTGTTATGACCATATGATATTTCGGTCGTCGCTGAAGTCGTTGGGTTAGGTGAGCTTACTAAATATTGATCTCCTAATAATGCGTTGATTAAACTGCTCTTCCCAGCGCTAAACGTTCCGAAGACACCGATTTTGATGATATGTTGATCCATGCGTTTTAGCGTGTCATCAATATTATTTTTTGTCGTTTGGAATAAAGGTAACTCTTGTAGCGTTTCTAACGAAGACTTAATTTTTTCTATTTGCGATACGTGATGTTTTTGATTCTTTGAAGCTTGCGATATATCTACTTGAGCGTTTTGGTTTATAGTTTGTGGTTCATAGTTTATCGGTGTACGATCTATCAGTTTATCCAATGAATCGTCTAAATGAATATAATAATGTTGATAATTTTTCGTATCTAAAGATGCTTTTAACGCACGAAGTTCTACATATTGCGAATATAGGTTAGCGTCTTCATTATTGGTATTTGTTTCTTCAATAATATCAATGGATGATACGATGCGGGTATCTAATGGTTCACTTGATTTCAAGACGTACTGTCGTATTTGTTTCATTAAGTTTTCAGAAAATGTCAATACATATTGATTGCTAATTTGTATTTGGGTCTGATACAAATCTGTGATTAAGTCAACTGGAATGTCAAAGTTTTGATTGACAATTTGATGATTTAAACCTTGATCATGTATAAAGCGTGTCAAATAAGACATATCTTCACGCATGGGCTTTGCTATTTCTTGTGTGACTTTATTTTGAAGGGCGTCCATCAACGTATTTAAGCGTGACTGACGTATTTCCTCTAATTTCTTTTGTTTATTAAACCAACCACCCACTTTAAAATCTTTTGCATTACTTTCTAAATAATGACGTATATGTTCACGCATATCATGTGTCATGACGTAAGCATTATCTAAAATGTGTTTTCGATTGTTATATAAATCTGTTTTTAAAGTAGATTTGTTGCTTAATCGTGCGGATTCCTCTTGAACAGCTTGATTTTGTTTAAAAGTGTCATAGGCATGGTCAAATTGGTCAACTTCAATATTTAACTGAGACAATATATCATTCATTTTTTGTTCCAAATAATCTGATTGATGTTGAGTGATAAAATCGACCATTCGATTTACATAATCTTTAACGGGTTCTCTATTTTCATCTTGCTGACGTATAAAGGATTTAAGTGCTTCAAATTCATTTGCTTCATGTGAAAACTTAGTTATGTAGAACGTGGCTTCTAGTTGTATATCCCATTCTTTAAGCGACGCCTCCACACGGGATTTAAACGTTTCAAATGGAATTTCTGAATCCACATGTTTATCAATTTGATTGATCACAAATACCACAGGAATATTGGCATGATTTAAACGTTTCATAAATTGAAAATTTAAAGCTGATTGCACATGATTATAATCAACTGTGTAAAATACCATATTACTAGTGTATAGAAAGCTTTCTGTACTTGCGCTATGTGATTGAACATTTGAGTCCACACCAGGTGTATCTTGAAACGTTAAGCCTTGACGAAATTCATGAGACTTAAAGCGAATATCTATCGATTCTACATTATAGTTTTCTCGATTCATTTGTTTCACATCATCGTATGAATCTAAAATAGTATAGCTTTGACCTTCTATATTTGCTGTAATGCCTGAAGTTTCAGAAACAGTTACTAGAGCTGTGTTACTTGTTGTAGGAACAGGTGAGCTCGGTAAAATATCCTGACCGATTAACCGATTTATAACCGTAGATTTACCAGCAGAAAAATGACCGACAAATGTCATCGTATAATGATCTAAATAAACTTTTTTGATCATTTGATTGATTGTATGTACAAAAGACGTGTGATTGGACTTCTCCGCTTCTTTTTTTAATTTATATAAAATATCCAATTGTGCTTGGTTATGCATAGTGTACTCCCCTTGTTTAAATGGTTCTTTACTATTGTATTATAGGTGACGCCATTAAAAAAACCAACAACACGATTCAAGAATAAAAGTGAACAATAAAGATGTCACATTGAATGAATAACTAATGTTGGATTTAATGCAATTCCTTTAAGCTATATCAAACTCATTAATGTTGTAAAAAATGCCTCTTTTATCATTCATCTGGTCAAATTTTTAATAGACAAACGAGATAGCATTTCAGCAACAACAAAATAGAAAAAGCTTCCAAAATTCACATACATGAATTTTGAAAGCTTGCAATGAAAACAACTATAATATCATTTTTTGAGTTATCATACACAATTTTATAAGCATATTGAGTGCGTTAATTTTGATATTTTAAAGGTGTAGGTCTTTTATATATTTTGATAATTTGCGATAAAACATAAATTAAAATACCTGACCATATAAAACAAAATGTAATAAATTGGTCCATGTTAAACGGTTCCTTAAATACAAAAATACCTAATATGAAAATAAGTGTTGGCCCAACATATTGGATAAACCCCATTAAGGATAGTGGAATCCTAATGGCGCCAGCAGAAAATGAGAGTAAAGGGATGGCCGTGACAGCGCCTGAAAACAGGAGCCAAAATGATGACATATTAAATCCAATACTTAAATGATGTTGGAACGTCATATATAAGATATAAATGAGTGCCATCGGTGTGGTCACTATCGTTTCAATAGTTATACTACTCATCGCATTTAAAGGGACTAATTTTTTTAATAAACCATAAATTCCAAATGAAAATGCTAACAATAAAGAGATGAAAGGAAATTCACCTATTTTAACGGTCATATAAAGCACGCCAGTTAAAGCAACGACTATAGCTAACCACTCTAAACGATTAAAGCGTTCTTTAAAGAATATCATTGCTAATAATATACTTACTAATGGATTGATATAATATCCCAAACTTGTTTGTAATACATAACCAGCTTCAATAGCATAAATAAATGTTCCCCAATTTAATGTCACCACATAACCAGCAATAATAATAATGATGATTTTTTTAGGTGACGCAATGAGTTGTTGTAAATCGTTTTTAAATGTTGTCCATTGTTTCATTAGTGGCAACAACAATAACATAAAAATAAGGGACAAAATTATGCGTATCATTAAGGTTTCAATCGCATTAATCCCCGTGATTAATGCCCAGTAAAGTGGTAATGTTCCCCAAAGTATATATGCGATTAATGAGAACATAATCCCCTTTTTAAAACTTGTATCTTGCATCGACATAGCCCCCTTTATCTTCATAAATGATTATCTCACTATTGACACAATCATTTACATTCTTGAACAGCAATGTATGTCACGAAAATCATTATAATTATGAGAAGCGGAATGCAACTAAGAATACTTTACAAGTTTGCACTTTACGCATCAGCTTTTTTAGGTGCCCAGTATTGATAATACGTTGTTTCAATATAGCCATTAAAGAGTTTTCGACGTTTTGTAGCTTTGCGATTGGCTAAATATTCAAAGTCTTTATGACTTGTCATAATATAAAGCGAAAGTTGGTCATGTTTATGAAGTAATGTGCCTAAATAACGATACATTTCTTCAACTTCGTTACGTTCACCGATACGTTCGCCATAAGGTGGGTTTCCAATAATACCAATTGGTCCCTCATGTGTAAGTGTTAAAGTATTCACATCTTTGACACTAAATTGAATAATATCACCCATGCCAACTTCATCAGCGTTGGCTTTTGCTATTTCTACCATATGAGGGTCAATATCAGAAGCATATATTTCAATTTCTTTATCATAATCTGCAGCTTCATCTGCTTCAGCGCGCAATGAATCAAATAGCTGATCTGGCATGATATCCCACTGCTCGGATACAAAAGAGCGATTGAAACCTGGCGCAATATTTTGAGCAATCATGCAAGCTTCAATAGCAATAGTTCCCGATCCACAAAATGGGTCGATAAGCGGTGTATCCCCTGTCCAGTTAGCTAATTTAACTAAAGCAGCAGCTAGTGTTTCTTTAATCGGTGCTTCCCCTTGTTTTAAACGATATCCACGACGATTTAAACCAGAACCAGATGTATCAATCGTAAGTAAAACTTTATCTTTTAAAATGTTAACTTCGACCGGATAATTGGCCCCAGATTCTTCTAACCATCCAGGGGTTTTATAAGCGTGTTTGAGACGTTCAACGATAGCTTTTTTAGTAATCGCTTGAACGTCAGGTACACTAAATAACTTTGATTTTAAACTACGACCTTGCACAGGAAATTTTCCATCTTTACTAATGATTGCTTCCCAAGGCAAAGCCTTTGTTTTTTCAAATAATTCATCAAAAGTTACTGCTTCAAATTGACCGACAATGAGTTTGACACGATCAGCAGTTCTTAACCATAAATTGGCTTTAACAATAGCGCTTTCGTCCCCTTCGAAATAAATGCGCCCGTTCTCAATACGTGTCTCATATCCTAACTCTTGAACTTCTTTAGCTACAATAGATTCAAGCCCCATAGGACATACTGCTAGTAATTGGTACATGATTTTCCTCCTAAAATAATTTGATATAGGTTGCTATGTATAAATTAAATAAATTGTATCATACTTATGTTATTCATAATGAACATATGGCATTTAGTAATCATGTTCATCGATGAGGGTAATGATGATGTGTGATGTCATTGGATAGCGGTTTAAAGGGGTACACATTTATAGTGAAATAAATGATGGGGCTGGAACATTGATGTCCCAGCCCCGAACTAGTAGTGATATTTTTATAAGCCATGTTCTGTCCCGTAGTACTCATGATGTGCACTAGTTACACTGGTACGCCGGTCGTAATCATCTGTCTGAAAAGCATATAACTTTTCCTCATCTATACGTTCATTTCCGTTAGACAAGTGCTCCTACCAAATTTGGATTGCTCACTCGAGGGGTTTACCGCGTTCCACCTTCGTTATTTCTAACTGAAGCTACGTCACTGTGGCACTTTCAAACTATTGTAACCGTATCAAAAGACTTAGGTTAGGTCGTTGCCGTCAATAAATGTATTGCCTTGACTTATGGTTTCATCAAGCACGAACACTACAATCATCTCAGATTGTGTGAGCATGGACTTTCCTCTATATTCACTATAGCGATTACGCAAAATATCACTCAAAAATTATATCATTTTGTTTCATAAAAGCAATGATTATTTACCAAATACAGCCTTTTCAAGGTTAGAGATACGTTTAAGAATGTCTACATTGCTATTTTGATTCGTACTTTGGTTAGCAAAACTTTTATTATCGTGTGAACGACCTGATGCGACACGAATACGTAAATCTTCAATTTCTTTTTTTAATTTATTGTTTTGCTCAGTTAATTTAATGACCTCACTATTTAAGTCAGCCATTTTTTGATAGTCCGCAATGATATCATCTAAAAAAGCATCTACTTCCTCAGGACGGTAACCGCGTACCATTGTTTTTTCAAAATCTTTCTCGTAAATATCTTTTGCAGATAACTTTAAAGAAACATCTGACATGATTTCTCCACCTCATTTGATTCAATTTTCTTCAGACCATTGTAAATCATTGATAAAGCTCGTAATTTCGTCAAACGCCACAATATCACAAGTATAGTTTGTTTTTTCTGTAAAATCAACTAACTTACGCTTGAAAAACTTAGGGCTCGCTTCTTGTTCTTCATCATAAATCAAAAGCGTAATATCTGTATGATCTAACATAAATTGATCTGCAGCTTGAAATTGATGTGGCCCTTCATAAGGGCGTTCAAAAACACTACGTACAAAGTCAGCATGCGCTATAATTTGCTGATAACGCAATTGATTAGTATCATTCCACTTCTCTGTATGATTTTCAAATGGCGATATGATACCTAATTTTAAATCAGGATAATCTGACTTTAAATCAATGACACATTCTGCTGTCCATAATTCAATACCCAACTGGCCTTGAATTAACACCCATTCAAGTCCCTCTTCGATATAACCTATCAATTTATGCGTTATAAATTGCTTCAAGTACTGCACTTCTTTAGCGGACTCATTAAAAATATTGAGTTCATAAGATTTGTATCCTGTAACATACATCGTTTTAAACATGGTTTTGTTCACTCATTTGTTTTAGATAATTTAAATCATGTGTGACAACTTTAATTTTATCATTAAATATTTTAGTACTTGTTCTTTTATAATGACATTCTACAGAAACTTCTTCAATAATTTGAATGAGACGATGAAATTTTTGGTCATTAAAATATGGGAACGTAAGCATAGAATGATAATTTTTTTTAAACGACAACAAAGATGCGTCTACTTCACTAACAAACGGTTTGATATCTTTTTCAAAGTCGTATTGATGACCTTGTTTAGCTAATTTAAAGCGCTTTTGTATTGCTTTATTTATTTCTATCAATTCTTGGACATTCATATTAACCTCCAAATGTGTATATCTCGTATTACATGCTTATTACAACTGGATTAAGGGTAACGCATCTATAGCATTTGTGATACAATAATATCAGTTTATGATAACTTTAATTGCATCGTATTATATACGAACATAATATTGATTTGCAAAGTGTTTTGTATCGTAATGTCATTGGAATTAAAGGATATCATACGAGTTAAGTAATGTGTTAAGCGCCCTATTTACTTAATTATTAAATGATATGTACCTTAAAACATTACTAATGTAGTAAAGAACAGTCGTTCTAACTTAATTCAGAATTTAGGTGGCAAAATGAATTATCCAAATGGTAAGCCTTTTAAGCCAAATCAGACTAGAGGCGGAATCACGAATATGTCACAGCATAGTAAAATTGAATATGGTGGACGTGGGATGTCATTAGAAAAAGACATTGAACGTTCAAATCAATTTTATATGAAACACCGACGTGCAGTGATTCATAAGAAGCCTACCCCAGTTCAAGTGGTACATGTAGATTATCCTAAACGTAGTCAGGCTGTTATTAAAGAGGCTTATTTTAGAACGCCTTCTACAACCGATTATAATGGTATTTATCAGGGTTATCACATCGACTTTGAAGCGAAAGAAACTAAAAATAAAACGTCTTTTCCGTTACAAAACATTCATGAACATCAAGTGCGACATATGTCTCATGTGTCAGAACAAGGTGGCATAGTGTTTTTACTCATTCGATTTAAAGTGCTTGACGATGTGTACCTACTCCCTTTTAAAAACTTTCTTCCTTTTTGGGAACGGTGTCAACAAGGAGGAAAAAAATCTATTTCGGTTGAAGAAATTCAAGAAAATAGTTACTATATTCCTTATCAATATCAACCAAGATTAGATTACCTCAATGCAGTTGATAAGTTGATATTAGATGAAAGTGAGGACCGCGTATGACGGAAAAGAAAAGGACTTCTAATAGTTCATCTCAGAAGTCCGGTCAAAAAAAGAATAGAAACATCAAGCGTACCATCATCAAAGTGCTGAGTTTTATGGTGCTTGCCGGAGTTATTTTAGGCTTACTAGCAATCTTACTTTTTGCATATTATGCCTGGAAAGCACCCGCCTTTAATGAAGCGAAATTACAAGATCCCGCACCAGCAGAAATTTATGACAAAAATGGACAACTTGTTAAAAAGCTTGATAACGGTGCAAGACGTGAACACGTTGACTTAAAAGATGTCCCGCCACAGATGAAAAATGCTGTTTTAGCGACTGAGGATAATCGTTTTTATGATCATGGTGCCCTTGACTACAAACGTCTTTTTGGAGCTGTTTTAAAAAATGTCTCTGGAGGCTTTGGTGCTCAAGGTGCGTCAACACTTACGCAACAAGTTGTTAAACGTACATTCTTAACTGATCAAAAGTCAATTGAACGTAAAGCGCAAGAAGCATACTTATCATATCGTTTGGAACAGGAATATTCTAAAGATGAAATATTCCAAATGTACTTAAACAAAATTTATTATTCTGATGGTGTATATGGTATTAAAGCTGCTGCTAAGTATTACTTCAACAAAGATTTAAAAGACTTAAATCTTGCTGAATCAGCGTATTTAGCTGGTCTACCACAAGTACCTAATACGTATAATATTTACGATCATCCTGAACAAGCAGAACAACGTAAAGATACTGTATTATACTTAATGGCTTACCATAATCGCATCTCTGAAAAAGAGAAAAAAGAGGCTCAAAACACACCTATTACAGAGAATCTAGTACAACGTACTTCAACAGAGCGTCAAATTAAACCTGATGATAGTACAAAACAATATGATTCATATGTTAACTTCATTAAGCAAGAATTAATGGCACATCCAGACTTTAAAGGTGAAAACTTATCTGACCTTCTAAACAGTGGTATTAAAATTTACACTAACATGGATAAAAATGTTCAAGATACATTACAAGAACGTGTAAATAATGGTGGTTATTATAAGAATGAAGACCAACAAGTTGGTGCAACGATAGTTGACAGTAAAACAGGTGGTCTTGTAGCGATTTCGGGTGGACGTAATTACGAAGATGTCGTAGAAAGAAACCAAGCGACAGACCTACACCCTACCGGCTCTACATTAAAACCTTTCTTAGCATACGCACCTGCCATTGAAAATCTCCAATGGGCGACGAATCACGCATTACAAGATGAATCTGCGTATAACGTAGACGGTGGTACGTTTAGAAACTATGACCAAAAGAGTCATGGAACGGTTGCACTGTATGATGCCTTACGTCAAAGTTTTAATATTCCTGCCCTTAAAACTTGGCAACAAGTTAAAGAACAAGCAGGCAGTAATGCACCGACTGATTTTGCTAAAAAAGTTGGTTTAGAATATGAAAACACTAATATCGGACCTTCCGAAGTATTAGGTGGTTCATCTTCTGAATTTTCACCAACACAATTAGCGTCAGCCTATGCATCTTTTGCCAATGGCGGTGAATATAACAAAGCGCACGCGATAAAACGTGTTGAAGAAGCCAATGGCAATACGATTGAGTTTGATCATACGAGTCATAAAGCAATGGAAGATTACACTGCTTATATGATTACTGATGTATTAAAAGGTACATTTAAAGCATATGGTTCTGCTTATGGTAACAATCCAGGATTTAATGTTGCAGCAAAAACAGGTACAGGTACTTACGGTTCTGAAGTGTATCAACAGTACAATTTACCAGATTCAGCTGCCAAAGATGTATGGATTGCAGGTTACTCCCCTAGATATACGATGTCTATCTGGATGGGCTTTAACAACGTAAAACCATATGGTACAAACTCATTTGTAGGTAGTAGCGAACAAAAGTTACCTCAAGAACTATTTAGAGAAGTAATGTCAGGCATTCACCCTCCAGGATATAGCGAAGACTTCAAACGTCCAGATTCTGTAGGAGGCAGTGATAAGAGCCTATATGTTGCAAAATCACCAGACCATAATACTACAAGTAACTTTACTGAAAATAGTGGTGGTACAAATGCCGGTGGTTCTAGTACTACTACGAATCGCCCAACAGCAAACTCTCAAAGTGGCGTAACGGGTAATAGTGGAACGACAAATCAAAGAAATTCTACTGGTGGCCCAAGTGGTACAATTCGTAACTTCTTTGGATTTTAACGCAAACAAACTCCTAGACAACGATGTTGTTTAGGAGTTTGTTTTTTTATATTACAAATATGCAAGTGCTACCGACACGTCAATACTTTTAAAGATCTTCTTCATGACGGACGCGATAGGCTGCGTGCATTTTTATAAGTTCTGTTTTTAATGTTTTCATTTGTTGATATCCCATATAATGATGTTTACGTTGTTGAATATACGCCAATCGTTCTGTTAAATTAAATGGTTTAATCATTAACTGTGTTTCATCAAGTGGCTCAATAGAAGAGATATGATTGATATCTTTAAAATAAGATATGAGTAATTCGTAATAAGCATCTAATAAGTCAAATGAAGGTGGTTTTCCAATTAAACGTTTTTTGGCAAGTGCATCTAATTCGAGTTCAAGGTTATGAAAATGAGTGTAGCGATTCATCATGAGACGCCACCTACTGCTCTTAATGACGCTTTATAACGTTTTTGTCCCTCACGACAATCATCAAATAAAGGACATTCTCCGCATTTCGGTTTGCGTGCTAAACAATGATATCTTCCAAAAAAGATTAATTGATGATGACTTTTAGTCCATCGATCTTTAGGGATAATAGATGTGAGCTTACATTCTACTTCTAAGACACTATCTTTCCAACGACATATCCCTAATCTTTTTGAAACGCGCTCTACATGCGTATCGACGGCTAAAGCAGGCGCTCCAAAAGCCACACTCATGACCACGTTAGCTGTTTTTCGCCCCACGCCAGCTAAACTTTCAAGTTCTTGATGTGTGTTTGGAACCTCCCCATCAAACTTATCAATTAATGATTTAGATAATTTTTGAATATTTTTTGCTTTATTCCGATATAATCCGATACGTCGAATATCATTTTCGAGTTCTGAAAGTTCAACATTTAAATAATCTTCAGGTGTATGGTATTTTTGGAATAAGTCTTGTGTTACTTTATTAACGGTGTTATCTGTACATTGTGCAGATAATAAAACCGCAATTGTGAGTTCAAAAGGATTGCTATGTTTTAATTCGCATTCTGCATCTGGAAACATTTGATCAATTGTATCTATCATTTCTAAAGCTTTTTTCTTACTTACCATTTGGTGACTCCCCATTTAACCAATCAAACTTAGGGAAATTTTCAATTTTTTTTGCTCCCTCTTGTGATTGTTTTTTAAATTTTGCCCGTATAGGTTTTGAATCTTCCACAGTAGTGACATTATTCTTTTGCCAATTCAACAATATTCGATCAATATACTTTAAATTTAATTTATTATGACTTAAAGCTTCGTCAATTGCAGCATCGATTAATTGGTGTGGATAGTGATCGACGTCTAACCATTGTGAAATCGTTTCTATTTCTAATGGTGATAATGCCCTACCAAAATTGGTCTCAATTTTAGAAAATAAACGTTTAAAATGTGCTGTGTCATTTTCAAGCTCTAATTTTTGCTTTTCTTGCTCTAGCACTTTTGCGAACTGATTAAAGAAGCCGTCCATATTTATGAATTCTGAGAATTTACCGTCATGATCTTTTTCAACTTTCATTGATAATAAATCTAAACGAATAAGTTTTTGGATAATCATAGTGACTTCTGTTTCTTGCATCGTCGTACCTTGTTTAAGAACATCTATTGAAGGTTGTAAATTAGACACTTCATAGGCGTGTAAAATTTTAATTAGTATGATTAAGTCTGCTTCGTTCAAACCGAGTGCTTGATAATAATTTAGCAATTCGTATCGAATGACCACAGGACGAATTTGTAGTTCTCTTGCATTCATGTCGTCACCTCGTTTCGTTTTGATATAAAAAGACCAAGCTCAAAAATTAGTCATGAGACTTGGTCTACAGTCATTAAATACTATGGATATAAACGATTTAATAAACGTGGGAATGGAGATGTTTCACGTACATGTTCAACACCCGAAATCCATGCTACAGTGCGCTCAAGTCCTAGACCAAAGCCACTGTGGGGAACCGAACCATATTTACGTAAGTCTAAATAATATTGATAACTTTCCGTATCTAATTGATGCTCGTCAATACGTTGTTCGAGTAATTCAATATCATTGATACGTTCTGAACCACCGATAATTTCCCCATAGCCTTCAGGTGCAATTAAATCGGCACATAAAACCGTTTTTTCATTGGCTGGATTTGGTTGCATGTAGAACGGTTTAATTTGAGTTGGATAATTAACGATAAATACAGGTAAATCATAATGGTTTGCAATAGCAGTTTCGTGTGGCGCGCCAAAATCATCGCCCCATTCAATGTCATCAAATCCCTCTTTATGCAAGAATTCAATAGCATCATCGTATGAGATGCGAGGGAATGGTGCTTTTACTTTAGCTAATTTAGATGTGTCACGCTCTAACGTTTTAAGTTCAATTTCACAATTTTTGAGAACAGATTGAACGATAAACGATACATATTGTTCTTGAACTTCTAAACTTTCATCATGTGTAGTAAAGGCCATTTCAGGTTCAATCATCCAAAACTCAATTAAATGACGACGCGTTTTGGATTTTTCTGCACGGAAAGTTGGACCAAATGAGAACACTTTACCATACGCCATCGCAGCAGCTTCCATATACAGTTGACCACTTTGAGATAAAAAGGCATCTTCATCGAAATATTTTGTATGGAATAATTCACTTGTGCCTTCTGGTGCACTAGCTGTAAGAATTGGTGGATCGATTTTTGTGAAACCATTATTGTTAAAGAATTCATAGGTCGCACGAATAATTTCATTACGAATTTTCATCACTGCATGTTGTTTTTTTGAACGTAACCATAAATGACGATGATCCATCAAAAATTCTGTACCATGATTTTTAGGTGTGATTGGATAGTCATGAGCATCATGAATCACTTCGATGGATTTGACTTGCATTTCATATCCTAAATCTGAGCGATTATCTTCTGTGATTTCACCCGTAATATATAAAGAGGTTTCTTGTGTAATGGACTTCGCTTGTTTAAAAGTGTCTTCATCTACAGCTGCTTTAACGACAACACCTTGCATAAAGCCAGTTCCATCACGCAATTGTAAGAACGCGATTTTACCGCTTGATCGTTTATTTGCGAGCCAAGCACCGATTGTAACCTCTTGACCTATAAAATTCTTAGCTTCTTTTATCGTTGTTTTCATAACCAGTCTCCTATTACATTTTTACTCTTTCTTATTTTATCAAAACTCACTTATAAGTTCTACAATCGCAATAAGTTCAAACAAAATATCATTTCATGTTACTTTTTTGACTGTAATTGAATTAATAATTTATCAAAATCGTTCATTGTTCCGTAATGTTTAGCAAATGGTTCAAGTGCTTCATTGAAAAAATGTTTATAATGTTGCTCTTTTAAACGATTGTCGAATGAAACCACTATACCTTGATCATGTTCATTTCGTAGTAAGCGCCCTAAACCTTGTTTAAATCTTGAAACAGCTTCAGGAAGGACATAATCTTTAAAGATATTATCGAATTCATCCTTTAGAAGTACTGGTTTAGCATGATACTGACTCATAAATGGTAATTTGGTAATCATAACACATTTTATGCCATTGGCTTGATAATCAAACCCTTCAAAGAACATCGTAGTGCCTAATAAAATCGCTTTATCAAAGTGGTTAAACTGCTGAACGATTTTAAAATTTTGACTAGGTTGTTGGGATAAAATGACATAATCTTCAAGTGCTTCTAAGTCTTGTAAATAATTCATAACTTCATATAACATTTTATAACTTGTGAATAAAACCAAACACTTACCTTGGACGATTTCAGCATACTCAATAATGTATGAAACTATGGATTGAATATAATCATCATGGTGATGGTAATCAAAGCGTTCGATATCGGATGGTATAAATAAATGTCCCTTTGTATTTAACGGTACTTTTGGCTTGATGGTAAAAGTTTTAAATGCTTCGTTATTAAACCATTTTTTATAAGCATCAAATGAGCCGTTAAATGTTAACGTCCCTGAAACAAACGTAATGGAATCAAATTTATTAAGAACTTTATTCGTTAAAATCGTTTTAATTTTATTTTCTTTAATATGCACCTTTAAAGTGGACTTTTGATGCGTATTTTTGAGTGATAGATAAAACGGTTGGTGTTGCTGAATCGCCTTTTCAAAATATTTCATCATATCTCGTATATACAATAAATGTTTGCGAATCGCTTTAATAGTAGCATGTTTCATGCTATTAAAATTCTCAAGTGTTAAATTAATTTGTTGGATGAGACGACTCAAAGGCTTTGAAATTTGTTCAGAATCTAAATTATAAATATAAAATGTTTTGGCACTTTCGTCTTCATAAATTTTTGACTGATGTGCACATTCAAACAACACGTTAAAAAGGTGCTCATTTTCTTCATGAATACGATCAATGTCTTCTTTAATTTGAAATACATCGATAGGTGGTATGTCTAATTTTTCATCTATGCGCTGTTGTTCTAAAACATCTAATTGACGTAATAATTTTTCATTTTCTGTTTTACCAATTAACCCGAGTTGGTATTTTATGTCAGCATAACCTACTACTTTAATCGCCCTATCAAAAGCATAATCAGGTAACCGATGTGCTTCATCTATAATACAATGATTAAATAATTGGTATATGGAATTGTCTGGAGAAGAATACATTAAGTGGGCGTGATTTGTTACACCAATTTGTATACGTTGTGCATTTTGCTTAATATGATGGTAATAATGTACATCGTTTTTAATTGGAATATATGTTTCGACTTTTTGTGTAAAGTACATTTTTTGCCCGCCACGCAAATGAAGTTCTTGTATATCCCCTGTTTCTGTTTGTAGAATCCAGATTAAAAGCTGCATCTTTAAAACATTCACTTCATAATTTGGTGTAGATTCCTCGAGGATTTGACGTACAAGGCCTAATGAGATGTAGTCGTGTTTGCTTTTAATCATACGCGCGTGTAAACGTATATTCAGTGCACGATTAATCATAGGAATGTCATGTTGCAACAATTGATTCTGTAACAACTTTGTATTTGTCGAAATCATAACATGTTCCCCGGTTTCAATATGAAACATCAATGCAGCAATAAGATATGCAAGCGATTTACCGCTTCCTGTGTCTGCCTCTATCAAGGTCTTTTCACTATGCATGATTTGATTATATATCGTTTCAGCCATATACAACTGTGTTTCACGATATTGATACCCTGCTTTGTCAATGATCGTTTGATACAGTGTTTGAATGTCTCCTTCAAACTGTATACGGGTTTCTTTTAAATCTAGAATAGGTTTGTAATATAGGCCATTAAAATGGCGATATGTAGTGACATGTTCATTGTTTTTATGTTGTCGAACCAGCTCGAAGAAATAATGATCCAATTGATACTTTAAATGTTTACTTAAAAAGTAAAGTTGTTTCATCGTTTCTACCGGAAGTTGTTCTAATTGCTTAAAAGCAATAATCATCAGTTGTGCCGTTGTACGTGCATCTTCATCGGCACGATGCGCTTGTTCTAAAACGATACCTTTCGCATCAGCTAATTCACTTAATTGATAACTTTTTTCCATTGGGAAAGCAATTTTAAATAATTCTAGTGTATCTATAATTTGTGGAGGTTCATAATCGATGTGCGCACTTTTAAAGGCGAATTGAAGAAAGTTCAAATCGAAATTGACGTTATGTGCCACGAATATACAATTCTCTAGTTTATGATATATCTGGCGCGCAATATCTTTGAAATAAGGCGCTTGATCAAGCATGTCCGCTTCTATTGAGGTTAAAGCTTGAATAAACGTCGGTATTTCTAAGTCTGTTTTAACCATAGAATGATATTGATCTACAATTGAATGATTTTCAACAAAGGATATTCCAATTTGAATAATTTCATCATAGCCCACTTGATTTCCTGTCGTTTCTAAATCGACAATCGCGTAGCGCGTATTTGACATATCACCCCTCCTTTCTTTTTATCTATAGTTCAATATCTGCACTCATTAGACGATGAATCGTTCCTGTTGTATCTACAACATGTAAAAAACCCTCATCATCAATTTCTATTACTTTGCCGTAAAACTGACGTTTGCCTTCAGTAAAACGTAATTGTCGATGCCATATGTTGGAAGCAGCAACGTATTCCTCTTTAATTGATTTGAATGAAGATGTTAGGAATTGATGGTATCGTTTAGCGATATGTGAAATGAGTGTCTCTAAAAACGTATAACGTTCAATGGACTGACCACTCTCAATTTTAATACTTGTTGCAATTTGACGTATTTCATCGTCCCAGTCAGAAGTAGTTTGGTTGATATTAATGCCTATACCACAGATGACCGCTTCAATACCATCTGCATTTGCTACCATTTCAGTTAAAAAGCCACATATTTTCTTTTCGCCAATATAGATATCGTTAGGCCATTTAATTTTAACGTCTTCATCTACATAAGCTTGAATCGCATCACGAATCGCTAACGACATGAATAAATTAAATGTTGTTAACATGGCATAAGAAATTTGAGGTCTTAAGACGAGTGACATCCACAGCCCTTTTCCCTTAGAAGATTGCCAAGGTCTTTTAAATCTCCCACGACCTTCAGTTTGGGTATCACTAATAATAAGCATTGGTTCATCATGGTCAACCAATAGATGTTTAGCTTCAAGCTGTGTAGATGCTACTGAGTCATAGCAGTGTATGATATCAAATAAAGGTTGATGCGTTAATACAGATTGTACGATACTTGTATGCCAAGTATTAGGGAAAGTATTGAGGCGATGCCCTTTATTATGTACAGAGTCAATAGAAATACCTTCAGCTTTAAGTTGATCAATGACTTTTTTTACCGTCATTCTAGAAATATTCAGTTTTTCTGCGATGGTTTGACCAGAAATGTAATTCGGTCGCTCATCCGTAATTAATTTTAATATGGGGTCTCTATACTTCGACATTTGATTTCACCCATTCTATAATATCAGATTGTGTATTGAGTGTTTCTTGAGTTATAACCGCGCATTCAATTTTTCTTAATGCTTGTTTTAACCAAGGGCCACTAGGTTGTTGTAATACTTCCATTAGTACTTTACCATCAATTGGTATTTCTTTACGAGACCGAATTGGCAGTTGTTCGTAAAGTGAATGAACGCTTGTCGCATTAAAAAATAAAGGTGATGGCAACATAATGCCATGATTTTGAAACAACGGACGCAAATCAAGAATCGTTTGAGCAAGTGTAATACCGTAATCATATAACCAAATTTGAAGGTCACGTTTTGATTGAATGGATTGTAATTCTGATACAGCGGAATATAAAACATCAGCTTCCTTAAGTGTTTGGTTACTTAATTTTAAAGTTTTTATATGTGCTTTCTTTCCCTCTAATAAATACAACAACGCAAGGAATTGCACAAGTGTCAACGGTTCAGATAAAGAGAGCGTTTGCCATTGATATTGATTGAAATAAGGCACATGCGCCAAGAGATTAATGCTTTGAATTGCTGAAAAAGCCTTTTCGATTCCTGAACCTTTAAGCAACTTATCTAGCTCCGCTATAATACGTTCGATGGATAAATATGCAATATCACAAGCGGCATTCCGCATCGCTTCAAACGTATTAGGATCGATTTCAAAATTAAGTTGAGATTGGAATCGTAATCCTCGAATGATGCGTAAAGCGTCTTCAGCAAAACGTAAGTTGGGATCGCCCACTGTACGAATCAGACCTGCTGTTAAATCATGTCGCCCTTCAAAATAATCATAAAGTTTAAATGATGTATCCATTGCCATCGCATTAATTGTAAAATCTCGACGTGCGACGTCTTCATATAATGAGCGCACAAATTGTACATCATTTGGGCGACGATGATCATCATAGTCACCTTCAGTGCGGAAGGTCGTAATTTCATAATTGTCCCCTTCAAAGACAACATTAATCGTACCATGTTCTTTGCCAACTGGAATCGTGTGCTCAAAAATAGCTTCGATTTCATCTGGTGTAGCACTTGTAGCGATGTCGATATCATGAATATCACGTTGCAAGTAATAATCTCGTACAGCGCCACCGACAAAGTAAGCTTTAAAACCATGTTTTGAAATGTGCTCCATTACAGGTATCGCATCATAAAAGGCAGTTTTAGTCATGTGTGTACGCGTCTCCTAACATTTTTTCATAATAATGCTCATATTGATCTGCAATTTTAGAGGAATGAAAACGTTGTTGAATATCTGCTAACATAGCCGCCTGCATACGTTGATATTGTTTTGAATCTTGTAAAATAGAAACAGCATAGTCTGCCGCTACATGTGCGTCTCCAATATTCACTAAAAAGCCTGTTTCTTCATGTTTAATGACTTCTTTAATACCACCTGCACTTGTGCCTATAGGTATGACACCTGAGTTCATCGCTTCTAAAAGGGTTAAACCAAAACTCTCTTTTTCACTCATCAATAAAACGAGATCAGAAATTTGATAAAAATTACTCATACAGTCTTGTTTTCCAAGAAATAAGACATCATCTGTTAAGTTTAACGCTTTTACAAGTTGTCGCATATCTAACAATTCAGGTCCATCGCCAATTAAAAGTAATTTTGCTTTAATGTTTTTACGGATATGTGCAAAAGTTTCGATAATCGTATCGATGCGTTTAACTTTACGGAAATTAGACACATGAATGATGACTTTCTCATCTTGTGAAATGCCGTAACTCGCACGTAGTTCGGGTTGACGTCCTACTGGAAACTCGTGCTCTCTCACAAAATTATAAATTGGAACGATTTCTTTGTCAGGTTCTATAATTTGATACGTTTCATCTTTCAGTGATTGACTCACACTTGTGACAATATCACTTTTTTCAATTCCAAATTTGATGGCATTTCGTAATGCATGATCGTAACCTAAAACAGTGATATCTGTCCCGTGTAATGTTGTCATAATTTTAATATCTTTGCCTGACATTTGGCGTGCCAGTATGCCACAAATGGCATGCGGTATCGCATAGTGCATATGAAGTACATCTAAATCATGTTCATTAATGACGTTAGCGATTTTTGTACTTAAGGAAATATCATAAGGTGGATATTGAAATACCGCATATTGATTAATATCTACTTGGTGAAACGTAATGTTCGGTACGGGTTTGTTAAGTCGAAATGGCATATTTGAGGTGATAAAATGAACTTCATGCCCGCGTTCTGCCATTAAGATACCTAATTCTGTGGCAATGATGCCTGATCCGCCAACCGAAGGATAACACGTAATTCCTATTTTCACATTGGCACACTCCTTTATTTACGTTCAAAACGATGACTATCACGTTGATTAAATTTTTCCATCGTTTGATTAAAACTTTCTGTCATATCAATATTTAATGAATTTGCTAAACATAACAATACAAATAAATTATCTCCGAGTTCAGCTTCAATAGTATTAGCCGCTTCTGAAGCTTTTTTTGGTTTCTCACCGTGATAGTGATTAATTTCACGTGCAAGTTCTCCTACTTCTTCAGTTAAACGCGCTAAATTTGCAAGTGGTGAGAAGTACCCTGCTTTAAATTGAGATATATAATCATCCACTTCTTGTTGCATCATTTTCATTGATTTATTCATTTAACGCACCCTTTCAATGTCTTAATCTTTATCTTACATGATAATCTAGGGTATCGGCAATTTTGGGACATTGGACATTGAAAAGAGACAAAATAAAACATCCATTCTGGTATATCAGAATGGATGTTTTATACGTATTATTATTCTTCAGAACGTGCGATAAGAATTAATCTTACTAACTCAGCAACGGCTACTGCTGTAGCGGCAACATAAGTCATTGCAGCTGCACGTAACACACGGCCAGCATGTTTATATTCTTTTTCATTTACAATATTCAAACGTTGAATTTGCTTCATTGCACGTTTACTTGCATCAAATTCTACTGGCAATGTAATGATTGAGAACAACACAGCAAAAGCCATAAAGAAAATCCCAATCCATAATAGCGTAGAACCGAATGCAATATGCAACATTGTCAAAATGAATCCAGCAGTAATAAGTAAGTATGATAACGAACTACCTAAATTTGCTACTGGTACTAATGCAGAACGGAAACGTAAGAAGAAATACCCCTCATAATGTTGAATCGCATGACCAACTTCATGGGCTGCGATCGCTGTACCCGCAACGCTTGGTCGATTATAGTTAGAAGGTGATAAAACGACTACTTTTTTACTTGGATCATAATGATCAGTTAAAAAGCCCTCGCCTTCTTTCACATCTACGTCATAAATGCCATTAGCATGTAGAATTTCTAAAGCAACTTCTCGTCCCGTCTTGCCACTTGTAGATCTAACTTGTGAATATTTTTCATAGTTAGATTTAACTTTATGTTGAGCATACATTGGGAGGATCATAAGTATTACAAAATAAATAATTAAATTAATAAAAGACATTATGTTCACTCCTTTAATACTATTGTAAGTGGTTGATTAATAATGGTCAAACTTTTTAACCTTTCGTTGATGACAGACATAAATTGATATTAACAATGGTAGAACACTTAACCAAAATGCGACGTAACCAATGATAGATTCGTATGGTGTCAATGAACCATATTTTGGAAATTGATGAAAGACATAATCTATCACATCATTGTGAAACACCCAAACCATAGCAAAGGAAATGCTCAGACATGTGATTTTGAACCGAGGTAAAAATAAAAATGCTTGAATCACCATGATGGCATGAGTTACTAACAAGATTACCCCTAATAAATAAATAGTTTGGTCGTGGATACTTAAAAATATAATCATGAAAATGGCCCATACACCGTATTTAATCAAGGTGATAAATGCGAGGGTATCAATGATTGCATTGCGGTGATTGAAAAGCATTAACCCAATACTCACAGTTAAACAGAGCGTTGCATTAGGACTGTCAGGTATAAACAACCAATATTTCCAATGAGAAAGAGATAATCTGTGCGCATACCATACATAACCGAAAATCGTACCCATTAAATTACATAGAAATAAAAATGTTAATATGGCGCGATTGTATATTAAAATCGGATGCAGTGAAGACCAGTTCATAGCATAACTCCTTAAAACAACACGCTTATCTTATTTAACTACACGTAATAACGCCGTATAGTAATAAAAAGTGTGTTGATCTTTCATTTGTAAACTCAAATCAATTTGAGATTCAATGATATGCATCAAATGTTGGCGCATATCATTGCTCAAATGAATGTTAGCTACGTCATTAAAATAACATGTGTTATGATGAGACGTTAATAATTGATGTAAAATAATATGATCAAGTCGTAAATCTCTATATTTGGCATGAGAAAAGTGGATTTTTAAATCTATCGGTGCCGTATCGTTAATGATGCGAGTAAAGATTTCATTTGTATTCACATATGTCATTCCATCCATCGTCAAACGTATAGCTGGGTATTCACTATTTTCAACTGAAATTTCTAACGTAAGATGTCCAGGTATCATTTGATCAACGAAATTAATCCGACTTAAAAAATCATCATCTGATTTAAAATAATTTAACAACCACACAGATATTCGTGATTTAAACTGATATTGAAACAATAAATAATCAATCAAATGTTGTTTGTCTTGATTGATGGGCACCTCAAACATCGTATCCTCCTAGCTCAAACGTGCATACTCATCATGCCATCTTTCTTCATGAGGCTCCTTTTGAAGCAGCGCGTTTAAAATAGATTTGGCTTGAGCAATGTGACCGACTTCAATTAAATACGCATAGTAATCTTTTAAGAAATCCGTATTATCTTCTAGTGCTACAAAAGCTAAATCGTAAAAATGTTGCGCTTCCTTATCGCGTTCTTCTTGGCCAAGTGCATAAGCTAATTGCCATGTAAATACAGGATCCATGTCTTCTTCATTAGCATATTGTACTAATTCAATTAATGCTTCATAGTCTTCTTGATGGCGGTAAAAATCAGCAAGCATTAATAACGGTTCTTGATAACTTGGGTCGACTTCGAGTGCTTGTTTTAATAAAGCAACCGCTTCATTTTGATCACCATGTTCGATTTTTAAAGCGCCTGTACTGTACATAAGCTCTTTATAATATTGATTTAAACGTAAACCTTCGTCACCGATATCAATGGCGTCAGCGAACATTTTTTCATTTTCATATAACTGCTGTAAATAAAAATAAGCTTGGATGAAGTCAGGATCTTTATTCAATAAAGATTTAGTGATTTTTATTGCTTCTTGTGTTCGATCGTTTTTCTCAAATGCGACGGCTTTCTTTAAGTAATCCTCAGGAACCATTTCTTGTTCATTCATTTCATCATACCATTTCAAGGCATCTAGGTAATTGCCGCTTTGAAGACTACTATCTGCAAGGCGTGAAAATAAATTCACACCATTCACTTCGTATTCTCCCCTTTCTAACACCGTATCATACTCACGTGATGCCCTTAAATACTGGCCATCAAAATAGAGGAGTTCAGCAAGCGCAAAATGTATGACAGGATCATTTGGTTGTAATTCAAGTGCTTCTGTCAATTTATCAGTGGCAACTTCAAGCATATTAATTTGTTGATATAAATCTGCTTCTAGTAATAATTTTTCTGGGGAGACAGGGACTTCATTCAAATATTCCAACGCTTCATCTATTTGATTTTCGGTTACAAGGCCTTCTATAAAATAGATAAGCACTTCCCCTTCATCAGGATATTTGTGGTATAACGTGCGAAACACCTCAAGACCTTGAGGTGTTAACCCGTATTGATATAATGTTTCTCCGAGTGCAAATAACCCTTCATCGTCATCTGACTGAAGTACTTCTTGTACACGTGAATCGAGGTTGTCTAAATTTTGTAAATTGATATCATCTATAATTTTATAGATATCTTCCATGTTATCCCTCATTCTCAAATTGTTTTAGTATCGGTAAGAATCCAGGAAAAGAAACATTTACACTATCAAACTGTTTAATATGAATAGATTCTGAGTGAAGTAACGACGCAACTGCAAGCATCATTCCGATTCTATGATCGGTATGACTATCAACTTCACAAGGTGTTTGCAATTGAGATGAGTGTATGATCATTCCATCATCAGTGGGTTCTAAATGAAAACCAAGTCGATTTAATTCACTTGCAGTAGTATCTATTCTGTTTGTTTCTTTAACCTTTAATTCTTCGGCATCTTTTATAATACTTGAACCTTTAGCTTGTGTACAGAGTAAAGCAATGACTGGTAGTTCATCTATACAGCGTGGAATAATATTTCCACTTATTTCAATAGGTTTCAAATGAGGGGTATATCGAACGTGTAACGTTGCGGTTGGTTCAGGTGTGTTGGTTTGATTTAAAATTTCAAGATTGCCACCCATTTGTTGAACCACTTCGATGATGCCATCCCGTGTTGGATTCATGCCCACGTGATGTAAATAGATATCGCTTCCTGGTGTAATAAGTGCTGCTACTATAAAGAAAGCAGCTGATGAAATATCTCCAGGTACATCAAAATCAGTGGCTTTAATGTGATGGATACTGTTGCCTGGCAATACTATACGATGTGATGACACATTGATAGGAATCCCGTAATGTGCGAACATTGTTTCAGTATGATTTCTAGACGTATCTAATTCTTCTATTACCGATTCATTGTTGGCAAAAAGACTGGCAAACAAAATTGCACTTTTAACCTGAGCGCTTGCTACAGGCATTTTATAATGAATACCCTGTATAAGCCCTTTTTCTATTACTAGTGGCGTATAGTTATTCTCTATGCCTCGTATTTTAACGCCCATTTGTTGAAGCGGCTCTATCACACGATTCATTGGTCGCTTTCCTATTGAATTATCACCCGACAATACACTCTCAATCCCTAAGCCACCTAATAACCCTGCCATAAGACGGGTTGTAGTTCCTGAATTACCTGTGTATAGCGCTTGGTGTGGCGTTTTAAAATGTTTGAAACCTGGAGATGTAATCTGTAGTTGCTCTTCTTTAAATTGCATTGAAACGCCAAGTGATTGGAAAATTTCTGCGGTTCTAAGACAATCTTCACCTAACAATGGTTTATTGATGATAGATGTCCCTTGGGCTAACGATGCTAACATGATAGCACGATGTGTCATCGATTTATCACCAGGTATTGTTACATGACCTTTTAAAGGTCCTTGTATAGAAATGGTTTCCATTAGTGCACCTCCTGATGATATTGAAGCATTTGATCAAATGCTTCTTTTAAAATGTGTTTCGGTATATGTTCGACTGTTGCTTGACCTATACGTTGAAGTAAAACCATTTGCACACCAGTCGCGGTATTTTTCTTATCTGATAACATGAGTGTATATAATGATTCGAAATCAAATGTATCGAGTAATGATAAAGGGTACTCAAGTTGTTTTAAATAATGATAAAAATGATCTGTAGCAAATTGTGTCTGTAAAATGATATTTGCGACATAAAATTGATATAAAATACCAATCATCACAGCGTGTCCATGCGGCATGTGATGTGCATATTCAATAGCATGTCCAAACGTGTGACCTAAGTTTAGAAATTTTCGGTTTCCTTTTTCGTTTTCATCTTCAATGACAATGTCTAGCTTAGTCTCGATGCCTTGAACTATATGTTGTTCAATATGGTCAAGATGTTTTAAGGACTGTAATGTAGCAAAGTGTTGTTCTAATGTGTCTACAGCCTCATGATTTGAAAGTAATGCATGCTTATAAATTTCAGCATAGCCACTTTGTATTTCAGTTGTCGGTAAAGATGTTAAAAAATTCAAATCATAAATCACTGCTTTTGGTCGATGGAAGGCACCGATTAAATTTTTACCATAGGATGCATTAATGCCTACTTTACCGCCAACACTAGAGTCATGTGCAAGCAGCGTTGTTGGCACTTGGATAAAATCAACACCTCTTAATAATGTTGCAGCTATGAAACCAGCGAAATCTCCTGTGGCACCCCCACCAATCGCCACGACACAGGACTGACGTGTAGGATGATGTTCAAGAAGTTGATTCATATATTGATCATAATATTGAATGTATTTCACTTGTTCTCCAGAGGGGATTTCAATCATGATATATGATTGGAAGCGTTTTTTAATCGATGGCCATAGTTGAGCAACATTCTGATCGATTAAAATGAATACATGCTGGTAATCTGCAATATAGTCATCTAGTTTATCAATGGCATTTTTTTCAATAATAATGGGATAATTGTTAGATTCATAACGTGTGAACAATTTCATAGTCTATCCCCTTAATACGTTTTATTTCGCATTCTACGTGCGTCAACTTGTGAAAGTAATGTTTCAAAATCATTGGATTCAAATTCTTCTAATATGGCTTTTGTAATTTCAAAAGCAACCGCATGCTCACATACTACACTTGCCGCAGGAACCGCACAGCTATCGGAACGTTCTATCGTCGCTTTAAAAGGCGCTTTCGTTTTGATATCGACAGAGGCTAAAGGTTTATATAAGGTAGGTATAGGTTTCATAACAGCATTCACAACAATTGGCATTCCATTTGACATACCGCCTTCAAGGCCACCTAAATGATTCGTTTCACGGTAGTATCCTTTTTCATCATCATATAAAATAGGATCTTGAACTTGTGAGCCTAAAAGTGATCCTGCTTTAAAGCCTACGCCCAAACTCACGCCTTTAAATGCATTAATGCCAACAACACTTTGAGCGATTCGACCGTCTAATTTACGATCATAGTGAACATAGCTTCCAATCCCTACTGGCATTTGATCAACGATAACTTGAACGACGCCACCAATAGAGTCGCCTTCTTGTTTCGCTTGATCGATTTTGTCGCGAATCTTTTGTGCAATACCTTCATCAATGACACGTACATCATTACGATCTACATGCGTTTTTAAAGTAGCTAGGTCATAATCGCCCTCATCTTTAATGCCTCCAATTTCAACAACACGACTGTATAGATGAATATCCAATTGAGCAAGTAAACTTTTACAAATGGCTCCCACTGCCACTCGCGCTGCCGTTTCTCGCGCAGATGAACGCTCTAGCACATTTCTTAAATCTTGATGATGATACTTCATTCCACCCACTAAATCGGCATGGCCTGGACGAGGCTTAGTAATGACACGTTTCATATTTTCTTGCTGTTCAGCTGTGATTGGGTCAGCCCCCATAATATTTTTCCAATGTGTAAAATCATCGTTTTTAATTACTACGGTTACAGGACTGCCTAGCGTGTAACCATGGCGTACACCAGATACAATGGCTACATTGTCTTTTTCAATTTGCATTCTGCGTCCTCGCCCATAGCCACCTTGACGTTTAAACATTTCTTGATTAATTTGATCTATATCAATTTTCACATTAGCGGGTAGTCCTTCTATAATTACTGTCAGTTGAGGACCATGTGATTCGCCTGCGGTTAAAAATCTCATTTTAGGCATCTCCTTCTATATAGAATAATGATGATGTTTCAAGCTTATCATAGCTCTTAGTTTCATCGCACTGATTAAAATAAATATGTTACCTATCTTAGCATAAAACATGCGATAAATTAACAGAAAAATATGAAAAAGTTTAACGCTTTTAATAGCTAAAGTATAAGGGTAAAAAATTAGAACAGTCAAATCAAAGATTTAACCGTTCTATTGGATATCTATGCACTTATATGTCTTAAATTAATAGGTTATTCGTAAAGCCAAACTTCATCAGGAGATTGATATTGGCTAATTTCTTCGGGTTTGAACCATAAATTTATTTCACGTTCAGCAGATGCTACTGAGTCTGAACCATGAACAACATTTCTACCTACCGTTAAACCTAAGTCTCCTCGAATAGATCCTGGTGTTGCTTCTGATGGATTTGTAGCACCGATAATATGACGCGCTACTGCAACGGCATCTTCACCTTCTACAACCATTGCAAAAACAGGTGCTGACGTAATAAAAGAAATGAGTTTTGAATAAAAAGGTTTATCTTTATGTTCGCTATAATGTGTTTCTGCTAATGATTGAGGCACAGTCATTAACTTAGCACCTACTAATTTTAAACCTTTTTTCTCGAGACGTTGAACGACTTCTCCAATTAATTTTCTTTGTACAGCATCTGGTTTAATCATTACAAATGTTTTTTCCATTTTGAGGATCCCCCTGTATTTATGTATAGATTACAAGATTATCCTACCATGATAATAAAGCGCTTTCAATTGTTTTGTCATTTATTTCATGCGGTTTTGGAGTTTTAATATTAATTTATTAAATAATGGTTTAGCGTCGTTTTCTGGTATCGTATTGAGCAACTGTTTTGCGCGTTGTAAATATTTTTCACTTACACGTTTAGACTGCATAATGGCATCTGAATGACGCACTTGGTTGATGCACACTTCAAATGCTTCTTGAGATGCGTTTGCATGAAGTTGCTCAACACGTTGTTTAAATTCCGGGTCTTTTTTCATTTCAAGGAGTGTTGGTAATGTCAAATGTCCATTACGTAAGTCACTTCCTACAGGTTTACCTAACTTTTTCTCAGTACTTGTAAAGTCTAAAATATCATCAACGATTTGAAAACTCATACCGATGTTATAACCAATATCTCTCATACATTTGACGGTTGCCTGATCCGCATTTGCACTCATTGCTCCGACTTCTGTCGCTAATTGAATCAGTAAAGCGGTTTTTCTTTTAATACGACGTAAGTAATTTGTTAGAGATTGAGGCGTACGAAATTGGTCTTGAAATTGAAATAATTCGCCACGGCACACTTCTATAATCGCATGGGATAACGTACGATGAATCTCATAATTTTCAATTGCTGCTAAATGCGCAATTGCACGTGAAAGTAAAAAATTACCAGTTAAAATAGCTGTAGATTGACTCCATTCAAATTCTACTGTAGTTTTGCCACGTCTTTTGTCACTTAAATCAATCACATCATCATGAACTAAAGTTGCCATATGAATTAATTCTAAGGCTGCTGCAACGCGATATGTTGCATCTGTAGGACGTGCACCAGTTAAGTAACTGCTTAATATAACGAATAGCGGGCGTACACGTTTACCACCGGAAGATAATAAATGTTCAGAAGCCTGTTGTAGTGTTGGATCTTCACAATGCATTAATTGTGCTAATGAAGTTTCAATATGTTTTAATTCACGATTCATGTTAATTTTAGACATGGGTTCCTCACCTTTAATTATTTCGTTTTAGGTTTTTTAGCCAAATGCATTGCAGCTACCCCACCTGTGAAGCGGCGTACTTTCACATTTTCAAATGCTACAGATTCAAAAAGCTTCTTTAAAGTTTCACTGTCAGGAAAATCAAATGCGGACTGTTGCAACCATTCATACTCTTGTTTTGATTTTGCAAATATCTTACCGAATAAAGGCATAATAAACTTAAAATAAAGCTTATATCCCTGCTTAAATATTGGTGCTGTCGGTTGACTGGTTTCTAAACAAACGACCATGCCACCTGGTTTTAAAACACGGTACATTTCAGATAATGCTTTAGTATAGTCAGGAATATTACGTAAACCAAAGCCGATTGTTACATAATCAAAGCTATTATCATCAAAAGGTAATGCCATCGCATCACCTTGGACAAGACGGATATTAGACATATTGGATGTTTTTGCTTCGCCTACTTTTAACATATTTTCACTAAAGTCCAATCCCGTCACTTCTCCTGATGGTCCAACCGCCTTGCTTAAAGCAATTGTCCAATCAGCAGTGCCGCAACATACATCTAATGCAGTTGAGCCTGGTTGTACATTCATTTCCTTCATCACTTTTTTACGCCAAACTTTATGTTGTTCGAAACTGATAATGTTATTAAGTTTATCGTACTTACCTGAAATGTTTTGAAAAACTTCATGTACTTGTTCTTTATTCGCTTTATTCTTCATTTAAACCACTCCATTATAATGATATTTTGAGTGTAACGTTTGGATTACTTTTGAAATTTCCTCTTCAGTAAAGAAATTGAGGTATGTGAGTTGTTCGAGTTTGATTTGATTGATCACAGCTTGACGGATGGTTGCGCGTTCGTCATTTAGCTGGTAAATATCAATGAGTGCTTCAATTAAACATAACTCAACTTGTATGATGGTTTCTAATAATTCAGTTTGGGAAATTTGTTGATAGTTATGTTGTAAATGAGATTTTAACGCATTCATATGAATCAGTGCGTCACTGATTAATTTTTGAAATTGTGTCGATTGAATTTGAGCGATTAAATTGTAATAGTGCGCACTGTATAAGTCGCCTATTAAAATGGCATCGCGTTCATATTTATAATAACTAATGCGATCTAGATGTGTCATAGCCGTGTAAATCGAAAATACGGCATCCTTTGATAATTCTGGAATATCAAGACGATCTAAAATCTCACTTAAATCATGATTGATATAGACATTTTTAGGTTTATGTATTTGAAATAATATTTGATCAATTTGTTTTTCTAAGCGTTCAAATGTTTTGCGCATCAGTCACACCCCAATTTATAATCACTCTCTATATTAACATTAACAATATGAAAATTAAATCTGTATTGTTTCGTAAAATGGTGAAACTTACATGATTATGTTAAAACGGTTTCAAAGCTTATTTATTATGTATCACTTGGGTATGTATGACAAAAAAAGATAAGTATAAAATAAGAAAAAAGCCCTATTAAAAAGGGCTTTCTAAGTAAATAATTGAATTATTTCACTGCATCTTTTAAAGCTTTACCTGCTTTGAAAGCTGGAACTTTGCTTGCAGGAATATCAATTTCTTTACCTGTTTGAGGGTTACGTCCTTTACGTGGTGCACGCTCACGTACCTCAAAGTTACCGAAACCGATTAATTGTACTTTGTCACCTTTTGCTAGTGATTTTTGAATTGATTCGAAAACGGCATCAACAGCTTGACCAGCTTCCTTTTTAGTTAAGTCAGCTTGTTCAGCTACAGCGTTGATTAAGTCAGTTTTGTTCATGTCAATTCACCTCCTAAAGGTTTATGTAATGATAATTCAATTATCATTATGCTATGACTTTAACACAAGCAATAGCGATACTGCAACGATTTATACAAGAAAAACACTGATTTAATGCGTTTTTCTTAAAAATTGATTGTATTTAAGTTACAAGTACCTTAAATTGTGTGGAAAAGTTGTAAAATACACCAAGAATTGGCGTTACGCATATAGATATGCGCTTTTATTGTACCCTTTAGCTTAACGCCATAAACAGTCATTTTACAAAAAAATTATAAATTTGAAGTTATTCAGCTTTTTTATCTCTGCCCATTAAGATTTTCAATTCTTTTTCTACTGGTTGATCTTCAAATAAAACGCGGTACAATGCTTTAGTAATTGGCATTTCTACACCTTCTTGTTGTGCGAGGTTATAAACAGATTGTGTTGTATACACACCTTCAGCCACCATGTTCATATCTTTTAAAATGTCATCAAGCTTTTGACCTTTACCAAGTTTGTACCCCAATGAAAAGTTTCGAGAATGCGTAGATGTACAAGTAACGATGAGGTCGCCGATACCGCCTAGACCTTGAAAAGTCAGAGGGTCAGCACCTAATTTAACGCCTAAACGTGTGATTTCAGCAAGTCCGCGCGTGATTAAGGCAGCTTTTGCGTTATCTCCATAGCCCATGCCTGATACAACACCACTCGCTATGGCGATAATATTTTTGAGCGCGCCTCCAAGTTCCACACCTACTAAATCATCATTCGTATATACGCGTAAGTAATCTGTCATAAATAGGTCTTGAATTAATTGGCGTAACTTAGGATTTTCAGATGCGGCAGCAACTGTAGTCGGTTGTTTAATAACAACTTCTTCTGCATGACTTGGGCCTGATAAAATGCCAATGCCAGCATTAAAGTCAGGTGAGATGGTATCTTCGAGCATTTCGGAAACACGTTTGAATGTACCATTCTCAATACCTTTCGTCACATGGATGAATGATTTCTTAGAGTGAAGCTTTTCGTTCACTTGACCCATCACTTCTCGAATCGCTTTTGTAGGTAATGCAATAATAAAAATATCTGAATGGTCGATTGCTGCGTCCAAATGTGTTGTTGCTTTAATTGTAGTATCCAATTGTGCATCTTTTAAATAATTTACATTTGTGTGTTGTGTATTGATTTCATCGATAGTAGATTGGTTTTTCCCCCACATTAATACATGGTGTTTATTTTCAGCTAGGACGTTGGCAAGTGCACTACCAAAACTTCCTGTACCAAATACTGTTATATTGCTCATTTTGATTCCTCCGAATTTAATTTCGTTTTCTAGCAATGATATGAACCGGCGTACCTTCAAATCCGAACGCTTGTCGTATCTGATTTTCTAAATAGCGTTTATAGGAGAAGTGTAGCAATTCTACATCATTCACAAACACTACAAATGTCGGTGGTTCTATGGCAACTTGCGTAGCGTAAAAAACATTTAATCGACGGCCTTTATCCGTCGGTGTTGGATTCATTGAAATCGCGTCTGTAATCACTTCGTTTAAAGTCGAACTTTGGACACGCTTCTTATGGTTTTCGCTTGCTTCATTGATTAATGGGAATAATGTTTGCAAACGTGCACGTTCTTTAGCAGATACGAATGCAATTTGAGCATAATCTAAGAATTGGAAGTTTTGACGAATATCATCCATAAATTTTTTCATTGTTTTACTATCTTTTTCAACAGTGTCCCATTTATTAACAACGATAACAATCGCTTTTCCTTCTTCATGTGCATACCCTGCGACACGCTTATCTTGTTCGATTATACCCGTTTCAGCATCTATGACTACAAGTACAACATTAGAACGTTCTATCGCTTTTAATGCGCGCAATACGGAATATTTTTCAGTAGATTCGTATACTTTTCCTTTTTTACGCATCCCTGCTGTATCAATCAATACATATTTTTGATCATCATATGTGTATTCTGTATCGATTGCATCACGTGTAGTTCCAGCCACATTTGAAACAATCACTCGCTCCTCACCAAGTATGGCATTGACAAGGCTAGATTTTCCTACATTTGGGCGTCCGATTAATGAGAGACGAATTGTATCTTCATCATATTCATCTTCAATGTCTTCTTTAAAGTGGCGTGCAACAGCATCGAGTAAATCTCCTAAACCTAAGCCGTGAGAACCTGATAATGGATAGGGTTCACCAAACCCTAATGAATAAAAATCATAAATATCATTTCTCATTTCAGGATTATCAACTTTATTTACAGCTAGAACAACTGGTTTTTTTGATTTATAAAGCATTTGTGCAACCATTTCGTCGCTTTGTGTTAGGCCCTCGCGCACGTTAACCATAAAAATGATGACGTCTGCTTCTTCTATTGCGAGTTCTGCTTGCGCTCTAATTTGAGTTTGAAATGGTGCATCTCCGATTTCAATACCGCCTGTATCTATAATATTAAATTCATGTGTAAGCCAATCGCCACTTGAATAAATTCTGTCTCGTGTAACACCTGGTGTATCTTCAACGATTGAAACACGTTCCCCAACGATGCGATTGAAAATTGTTGATTTCCCTACATTTGGTCTTCCAACAATCGCTACAACTGGTTTCGTCATGATTGTTCTTCCTCTCTTTAAATATCCTTATTATTTTAGCATAAAGAATTGTCATTTTAAAAGGACGTATGTAAGACTGTTTTTATTTACATACTCGACACACATACATATGTTCATTCCCTTAAAAGTCTAAATATGAATGGGTTGCATCATTGTTCATTATATCATGGACAGGCCTTTTGATTAAAAATAAAAAAGCAGAGACATACGAGATGCATGTCTCTGCCAAAAAGATTATAAATTTAAGTCTTTTAATTTATCTCCGAACACATCACCGAGTGTTGGATTATTTTCATTTTCATCCTCAGAAGATTGAGTGTAAGATTTTGTTGTTTCTTCAGATGCTTCATTAGTTTCTTCTTGAGGTAATGCAGCTTTAATCGAAAGTGAAATGCGTTCTTCTTCAGGATTAATACCTAAAATTTTAACTTTAACTGCTTGTCCTGGTTCCAATACTTCATTTGGTGTACCAATATGTTTGTGACTAATTTCAGAGATGTGAACTAACCCTTGTAAGCCTTTATCAATTTCTACAAAAGCACCAAAGTTAGCGAGTCTCATCACTTTACCGTCAACAATGTCACCCTCACTGTATGTCTCTTGAATTGTTTCAAAAGGGCTCGGTAACGTATCTTTAATAGATAATGAAATGCGTTCTGAGTCTTGTTCAACAGAGCGAACTTTCACTTTTACAGTATCACCAATTGAAACAACTTCCTCAGGTGATTTAACGTGTTCATGAGATAACTCAGATACGTGTACTAAACCATCTACGCCACCAAGATCAATAAACGCACCAAAGTTTGTTAATCGTGCAACTTTTCCTTCGATTACGTCGCCAGCTTTAATAGATTTTAACAGTTCTTCTTTTTTCTTTGCGTTTTCTTCTGCTTCTACAGCTTTACGGCTTAGGATGACACGATTATTAGATGGGTCAAGTTCTTCTACTTTTAATTCAAGAACTTTACCTTCATAATCTGAGAAATCTTCAATGAAATCAGTTGAAATTAGCGATGCCGGAATGAAACCTCTTTGTCCAACGTCAACAACCAAGCCACCTTTAACAACTTCTGTTACTTTGGCTTCAATTGTTTCATTATTATCTAATTTTTCTTGTAGAAATTCATATGATTTCTCTTCTTCTAATTGTCTTTTTGAAAGAATGTAACTACCTGTGTCGTTGTCTTCATCTACTTCGATTTTAGTTACATATGCTCCAATTTCATCTCCGACTTTTACTACTTCATTTGCATTATCAATATGATGTGTTGATAACTGGCTTATTGGGATGATTCCGTTATATTTTCCGCCATTAACGTGTACAACAACATGTTTATCTTCAATTTGTTGTACCTCGCCTGTTACCTTATCGCCCTCTTTAATGTCTTTAATCATTGATTCATTGAATTCTTCAGTCATCATGAATGCCTCCTTATACTACTACATAATACTAACATCTTATAAAAGTGTAAAATTGTCAAGAAATTTAGATAAGTTAGAATTAAGCGCTTTGAGAATACAAAATGAGTAAAATTTTTATAAAAAAATAAAAATGCATCATAGAATATGACAATATACGATGGTCTCGACCAGTAAAAATTAAATTCTGTATTTTTACTGGTGTTACGCTTAAAACTAAACTAAAAAAATTTAGTTTATTTGATTTTGTGCCGATCGAGCTAATGAAATGATGCGTTCTGTAACTTGCTCAATCGTTAAGCCAGTTGTATCAATTTCAATCGCATCGTCAGCTTTTCTAAGTGGTGAGATTTCACGGTTCATGTCATAGGCATCACGCTCAGCAATGTCTTTCATAAGTTGTTCGTATGTTGCATCAATACCACGTGCTTCGTTGTCTTTTAAACGACGCATCGCACGTTCTTCGACAGATGCAATCATATAAACTTTTAATTCTGCATTTGGAAGTACTGTTGTACCAATATCACGCCCGTCCATGACAATTCCTTTTTCAATCGCAAGCTTTTGTTGCGCTTCAACTAAAAATTCACGAACTTCTTGCATTGAGGAGACATAAGAAACATTTTGTGTGACGTCATTTTCTCTTAAATAATCTGTTATATCTTCGTCTTGAAGAAGTACACGTTGCCCTTTATCAGGGTCATAAATTAATTCAAGTTGAATATTTGAGATAAGGTCTTTAAAAT
>NZ_PPQF01000046.1 GCF_002901865.1 Staphylococcus agnetis | reverse complement strand
GCCGAACACAGAAGTTAAGCTCTTTAGCGCCGATGGTAGTCGGACTTACGTTCCGCGAGAGTAGGACGTTGCCAAGCAAACGAACCCCAAGTACAAATCGTACTTGGGGTTTTTTGTATGTTTTTTTGTATGTGATTTAAATCAGCAGTGAATAAAGCATTTTATTTTCATTAATATAAATATTTTTTGGATCAAACTGATGGATACGTTGTTTCAGTGTATTTAAGTCTTTGTGATATTTTAATTGGATTCCAATTATAACCGTTCCCGTATTTTGTGATGCCTTTTTAAGATATTCAAATTTCGTGATATCATCATCAGGGCCTAAAACATCATTTACAAATTGTTTTAGTGCACCCGGACGTTGTGGGAAATTCAAAATAAAATAGTGTTTCATTTCTTCGTACAGTAATGCACGTTCTTCAATTTCTTTCATGCGATTAATGTCATTATTACCACCGCTAATGATACATACAACCGTTTTCCCTTTAATCTCTGATTGATAATGATCTAATGCGCTGACACTCAGTGCACCAGCTGGTTCAGCAACAATGGCTTGTTTCGAATACATATCTAATATAGTGGAACATACCGCTCCTTCATCCACTTGTACATAATCATCAATGGTATGTTTACAAATGTTAAAAGTAAATTGCCCAACTTTAGCTACAGAAGCACCATCTACAAATTTATCGATATTTTCTAAACTCACAATACGATTTTGTGAAATAGATTGATACATACTACTTGCACCAAGGGGTTCAACTCCAATGCAAGACGTATGAGGGGAGTGTGCTTTAAAATAAGAAGAAACACCAGACATTAAACCACCACCACCGATTGCACCAAACACGTAATCGAAATGTATGTCTGCGTCTGTAGCTTGTGTTAAGATTTCTTTTGCCACAGTACCTTGTCCTGCAATGGTGTCAATATTGTCAAAAGGATCAATAAACGTCATTTGGTGTTTTTCGGTGTAGGATAAAGCTTCTTTTAAACAATCATCGAAGGTATCCCCAATTAATTTAATTTCAACATTGGTATCTCCAAAAAATTTCACTTGATTGATTTTTTGATTCGGTGTTGTCACTGGCATGAAAATTACTGCATTTAAATTTAGTTGACGTGCAGTGTATGCCACACCTTGAGCGTGATTTCCAGCACTGGCACATGTAATACCTTGTGACTTTTGTTTTGAAGATAATACTGAAATTGCATTGTATGCACCACGTAATTTAAATGATCGCACCCATTGTAAATCTTCACGTTTTAAATAAACATGACATTGATATTTTAATGATAAATAATGGTCATATTCAAGGGGTGTTGTTTTTACGGTATCTCGTAATCGTAAATGTGCTTCATCAATCTCTTTTACATTTAAAGTTGGTGTTGTGACAGTCATTCTGTTCACTCCTTTAATTTAGCTCGTTCATAGGCTTTTATTTCACTTTCATACGATAATGTGATAGCAATGTCATCTAATCCATTGATAAATTTATGCTTCCACGTTTCTTCAATGTCGAACGTAAATGTGTTGCCATTAGCTTGAATAAGTTGACGAGGCAAGTCAATCACTATTTCTTTTGCTTCTACGAGTTGATGTATGGCTTCGTCATCTAGGCGTATCGGTAGTATAGCATTTTTAGTACAGTTCATATAGAAAATATCACTGAAGCTTTTTGCAATAATGACTTGAAAGCCATAATCTTTTAGTGCCCAAGCCGCATGTTCACGACTAGAACCACAACCAAAATTATCACCCGTAATTAAAATAGTTGCACCACGGTAGGGTGCTTGATTTAAAATGAAATCCGGGTTGGCTTCGCCATTTTTTAAATACCGCCATTCATCAAATAGAAAGGGCCCGAAGCCACTTTTCGATATGCGTTTAAGGTGTACTTTAGGAATAATTTGATCCGTGTCAATATTGTCATGGAATAATGGCACAACTTTACCTTTATACGTCGTGAAGGGTTTAATTTCCATCATAATGTCTCAGCCACCTTTCTAACATCAATGAAATGACCATGAATGGCTGCTACAGCGGCCATTGCAGGGGATACAAGATGTGTCCGTGCACCTTTACCTTGTCTACCTTCGAAATTACGGTTACTTGTTGAGGCACAATGGACACCTTCTGGCACTTGGTCAGGATTCATACCTAAACACATGCTGCAACCTGGTTCTCTCCACTCAAAACCTGCTTCAATAAAAATACGATCTAGCCCCAATGACTCGGCTTCTTTTTTAACGCGCCGTGACCCTGGAACGACAATTGCGTTAATGTTTGGATGCACTTTTTGACCTTTGATAAATCGACTGGCTTCAATTAAATCAGATAGACGAGCATTCGTACATGAACCTAAAAATACATAACCTAATGGGATATCTTTAGCACGTTGACCCGGTTTAAGCCCCATGTATCGATACGCACGCGCATCATTGACGGATTTACTTTCGGGAAATGGTTCTGAAATACTCACGCCCATTTCTGGGTTCGTACCCCAAGTGACTTGAGGTTCTAATTGTGATACATCTAAGTGAATGACTTTATCAAAAGTTGCATCCGTATCACTCGATAATAATTGCCAATCCATTACTTTTTGATTAAAGTCTTGGACATACTGGCGTCCTTTTAAATATTCAAACGTTGTTGCATCCGGTTGTATGATGCCATATTTGGCACCAGCTTCGATTGCCATGTTACATAATGTCATTCTACTTTCCATTGAAAGGGATGAGATAGTATCACCTGTAAACTCTAGTGCATAGCCCGTTCCAAAATCTACGCCGTGTTGTTGAATTAAAAAGAGTATAATGTCTTTCGCATAAACCCCTTTAGGCAATGTACCTGTCACTTCGATTTTTAAATTTTTAGGTTTAATTTGCCATAACGTTTGTGTTGCAAATACATGTTCTACTTCACTTGTACCAATACCAAAAGCAATTGCACCAAATGCTCCATGTGTAGCAGTATGTGAATCACCACAAACAATCGTTTTACCAGGTTGTGTAAGTCCAAGTTCAGGGCCGACCATATGTACAATACCTTGTTCATCTGATCCCATATCAAACAATGTGACATTGAAATCTTTACAGTTTTGTTGCAGTGCTTGTATCTGATTCAGCGCTACGCTGTCTTTAATGTTAAAAATATCTGATGTTGGTACATTGTGATCTAATGTTGCAAAGGTTAAATCAGGACGGCGTAAAGGTCTCTTTTGTATACGTAAACCTTCAAATGCTTGAGGTGACGTTACTTCATGAATAAGATGTAAATCAATATAAAGTAACTGAGGTTTACCAACTTCACCTGTAATGACATGTTGATGCCAAATTTTATCAAATAATGTTTGCCCCATAATTACGCCTCCTTTATATATGCCTTAATATTTTCAATAATATCGGTGGTTTTGTAATGACCGCCCAAATCTGCAGTTGTGATATTCTCAGTTATTAAATGTGCAATGCTCTTTTCAATTAATTCTGCGGCTTTTGGAGCTTGAAAGGTTTCTCGTAAACACATTGCTAGCGATAATAACATCCCAAATGGATTTGCTGAATTTTGACCGGCTATATCTGGAGCAGATCCATGAATGGGTTCGTATAGATTGATGCCACTATGTCCTTTACTCGATGAAGGGGATAAGCCTAAAGAACCTGGTAACATCGAAGCCTCGTCGCTTAAGACATCACCGAATAAATTTTCAGTGACGATAATATCAAAATGTAGCGGATTTTGGATAAGTTTCATACTACACGCATCCACAAGTAGGTGCTCTAGCGTGACATCAGGATAAAAACGAGCAACTTCAATTAATGTTTGTCGCCATAATTTACTGCTTGCGAGGACATTTTCTTTATCGACTGACGTCACACGTTGACGACGTTGTTGTGCTAGTTGAAAGGCAACATGTGCGATTTGTTCAATTTCAGATTTTGTATATACAAGTGTATCGATAGCTGACTCCGCATTGAGTACTCTAGGCTCTCCAAAATAGATTCCGCCTGTGAGTTCCCGAACAATAATAAAATCTGTATTGGAAACAATTTCTTCTTTTAATGGTGATAATTTAACCATGGAAGGTAATACTTTTGTAGGTCGAATATTTGCATATAATCTGAGTGATTGACGCAATTTCAATAAACCTTGTTCTGGTCGAACTGACGCGTTTTGCCATTTTGGTCCACCTATAGCTCCCAACAATATCGCATCTGCACGTTTACAAGCAGAGAGCGTATGTTCAGGGAGGGGTGTACCATATTGATCGATAGCACACCCGCCCATAAGATGTTCTTCTAATTCATAGTCAAACTGAAATTGATGAGATAGTAATTGCAGTACTTCTAAGGTGCCTGACATAATCTCAGGCCCGATACCATCTCCAGCTAATACAACAATTTGCTTACACATGCACATCCACCTCACTTGAAACTGCAGCCATCGCTTTTGAACAAGCTTCAACATAGGCTTTACAGGATGCATAGATAATATCGTGATCAAATCCAACGCCATCAAAAGTAGTATCATTTAGACGAATCGAAACACGTACTTCAGCTTGGGCATCAGAGCCTTCAGTAACTGCTTCAATACGGTAATCACATAACTCAGGTTGAATTTTAAATATACGATCTACCGCATTATATATTGAAACTATTGAACCTGTGCCAATACTGGAGTCTTGGTAGGTATGGCCATCCTTGTCTTTAATCACGACGACGGCACTTTGTAATCCATTTGATACAAACTGTAATTGTAACGTTTCTAGTTGATAGTAAGCATGTAACTCATGTGTTGTACCTTGAATTAGGGCATGAATATCCCGGTCTGTCACTTGCTTTTTCTTATCGGCAATATTTTTAAATGCTTTAAATAGTACTTTTTGTTCTTCAGATCCTATTTCATAACCCATTTGTTTAAGCTTCTCTTGGAAAGCATGTTTTCCTGACAATTTGCCAAGTGGTAATTCAGTTTGTTGAATACCCACGAGTTGTGGTGTCATGATTTCATACGTTTCAGGATTTTTAAGAAAGCCATCTTGGTGTATACCAGATTCATGACTGAAAGCATTTTTACCTACAATGGCTTTATTTCGAGGTACAGCAATCCCGGCATAACGTGCGATCAACTCAGATGTTGCTTTCGTTTGATTAAGCTGAACACGAGTTTCTATGCCATAGTGATCTTGACGGACATATAGGCCGAGCGCAACTTCTTCAAGTGCAGTATTACCAGCACGTTCTCCAATACCATTTAAAGTTCCTTCAATTCGGGTTGCACCATTTTCAATCGCAGCCATACTATTGGCGACAGCTAGCCCGAGATCATCATGACAATGTGCGCTATAAATGATTTCAGAGTCCGATTTAATTGTTTGAAGTAGTGTTTTAAATATGGCACCATATTCCGTTGGGTAACTATAGCCAACTGTATCAGGTATATTGATAATTGTTGCACCTGCATCTACAGCTGTTTGTACACTTTGAATTAAGAAGGGTAGGGGTGTACGTGTTGCGTCTTCTGGTGAAAATTGAACAACATCAAATAATGATGATGCGTACGTCACATGCGCTTTGATAGAAGCCAGCACTTCACTTTCAGTCATATTCAGTTTTGATTCCAAATGAATTGGACTTGTAGCAATAAACACGTGAATAGATGGTTTTACAGCATCTTTCGTAGCTTCATATACCGCATCAATATCAGACTTTTTACATCGTGCTAAGCCCGTTACCGTTGTCTTTTTTAAAGTCTGTGCGATTGCTTTAACTGAATCAAAGCTCCCTTGACTTGAAGCGGGAAAGCCTGCTTCGATTACATCAACACCCCAGTTTTCAAGTTGTTTTGCGATTGCTAAACGTTCATCGAATGAAAAACTTACACCAGGTGTTTGTTCTCCGTCTCTAAGTGTGGTATCAAATAGTTGAATATGACTAGTCATCATGAACAGCTCCTTTAAATGAATCAATTACTTTTGAATTTGTTTGGCTTTGATGAAGGGCATCATTTTACGTAAATCTTGACCAACTTGTGTAATAGGATGGTCCTTTTGTGCTTGTCGCATTTGTTTGAAATGCTCAAAACCATTTTGATTATCATTAATAAATTGTTGGCTGAAGGCACCTGTTTGAATGTCTTCTAGTACAGCCTTCATGTTATTTTTGGTTTCATCAGTAATGACACGTGGACCTGAAACATAGTCACCAAATTCTGCTGTATTTGAAATAGAATATCGCATATTTTCGAGGCCGCCTTCATAAAGTAAATCAACGATGAGTTTCATTTCATGTAAGACTTCAAAATAAGCAATTTCAGGTTGGTAACCAGCTTCTGTTAAGACTTCAAATCCACTTTGAATTAAGCGTGTTACACCTCCGCATAAGACGGCTTGCTCCCCAAATAGATCCGTTTCAGTTTCTTCCTTATATGTTGTTTCTAATACGCCTGCACGTGTAGCACCAATCCCTTTGGCGTAACTTAAAGCAATATCACGTGCGTTTCCAGAGGCATTTTGATGTACTGCAAATAATGCCGGAACAGCAGAACCTTCTGTAAAGGTACGTCTAACGAGGTGGCCAGGTCCTTTAGGTGCAACTAAAAAGACATCAACGAATTCAGGTGGTTCAATGACGTTAAAGTGAATGTTAAAACCATGTGCAAACGCAAGTGCGTTATTGGGTTCTAAGTTTGGTTTGATTTCATTATCATAAACCGTACCTTGAATTTCATCTGGTAATAAAACCATTACAACATCGGCTTGTTGTGAGGCTTCACTTACGGTTAAAACATCAAAACCATCTTCTTTTGCTTGCTCAAAAGAGCGACCCGGACGAATACCAATCACAACTTCATAGCCATTATCTTTTAAATTTTGAGCATGTGCATGACCCTGAGAACCATACCCAATGACTGCAATTTTTTTACCTTTTAACGCATCGTTTTCTACATCTTGATCATAATAAACTTTTGTCATAACTTTTCCTCCTAAAAATATATAAGTTGTTTTTTCATACAATGCCAGCAGTTCCTGAGCGAGAAACTTGCTTAATTTCTAATGATGATAGATCTTCTAAAAGATGGTCTAACGTATATTGTGGTCCTGCCACTTGTAAATAAATGTGCTCGTTATCTTCTTTTAAAATAGTAACTAGCGCATCATAAGGGGCTATTAACGCATTGATTTTTGAGATATTTGAGGGTGCTTTCAATTTCACTAAGAGCAATTCACGATTAAATGTATTGGTATCCGTGATGTCTTCAACAGTTAAAATGTTGATTTGTTTTTTTAATTGTTGAATGATTGTCCGTGTAACTTGTTCATTAGGCACTTCTGCTACAAATGTTATTTCAGTTAATCCTTCTTCACGCGTAGGGCTTGCAGCAATATTGACGATATTGAATTGTCGACGTACAAAAATACTTGTAAGTCGATTTAATGTGCCTGCCTTATCGAATACTTTTAATTTAAAAGTGCGTCTCATAACAATCCCTCCATTTCATGATTCGCTTTACCACTAGGAACCATCGGTAATACAGGTTCTGCAGGTGAGATTCTCACTTCAATAAAAGCAGGACCATCATAGCGAAATGCGGCTTCGAGGGTTTGCTCTAATTGGAGAGGGTCATCGATTAAAAACGTCTTTATACCATAAGCTTCAACTAATTTAATAAAATCAGGTTGCTCATTAAATACAGAGTGTGAAAAACGTTGTTTGAAAAATTTATCTTGCCATTGTCTCACCATTCCTAATGTACCGTTATTTATAAGTACAACTTTAATGTTCAATTGATACGCTTTAAGAAGTGCAAGTTCTTGATTGGTCATTTGAAAACCACCATCACCTACAAATGCCACTACAGTATCATTTGGTTTTGCAAATTGAGCACCGATGGCTGCGGGAATGCCAAATCCCATCGTTCCTAAACCACCACTAGTAATGAATTGTCCGTGTGTGTTAAAAGGATAAAATTGTGCAACCCACATTTGATGTTGTCCTACGTCAGTTGTGACATAGGCTTTGCCATTTGTGATTTTTCCGATATATTCAATGGCGCGTTGGGGTTTGCAAAACTGCGTGTCTACATCCTTCAGATATTTAAATGGATGTTTTGCCTTATATTGGGCTATTTGGTTTATCCATGTATCGTATGTAGATACACGGGTTGGGTGGTGTAATAATGCTTCAATCACTGCTTTAACATCCGCTACAATACCTAAATCAGTGTCAATGACTTTATTGATTTCAGAAGGGTCAATATCGACATGAACGATTGTAGCGTTTTGAGCAAATGTCTCAGGTTGGCTTGCTAGGCGATCATCAAATCTGGACCCAAAATTGATAAGAAGGTCACAGTCTGTAATTGCCATATTACTGGCATATGAGCCATGCATGCCTCCCATTCCAAGAAACAGTGGGTGTTCGTAGGGGATTGCTCCTAATCCATGAAGGGTTGTAACGACAGGGATTTGATGACGTTCTACAAAAGTTTGTAATAAATGATTCGCTTTTGAAAAGTTAACGCCTGCACCAGCTAAAACGAGTGGTTTTTGCGCCTCTTTTAAATAATCGAGGACCTGTTGAATATCCTCAGACCTTGGCGTATGATTCACCTCATAGCCAGGCGTTAGAACAGTCGCGTCATTTGTCTTATCTGTTGCTAAAATTCCAATATCTTTTGGAAAATCAATGACAACAGGTCCTTTTCTACCTGAATTTGCGATATAAAATGCCTCTTTTACAATTTTAGGGATGTCTTTAACATCATTTACTTGATAATTATGTTTAGTAATTGGTGTAGTCATTGAAAGTAAATCCGCTTCTTGAAACGCATCTTTACCAATTCCAGCTGTGGCAACTTGGCCCGTAAAAACTACTAACGGTAGTGAATCACTATAAGCGTCAGCAATACCTGTCAACGTATTCGTGGCACCTGGCCCACTTGTGACAACTACAACACCTGGTTTTCCACTTACACGAGCATAGCCTTCTGCAGCATGTACAGCACCTTGTTCATGCCTATATAAAATGTGCGGGATCCGGTCTTCATAAATCGAATCATAAAGTGGAAGTACAGCACCACCTGGGTATCCAAAAATATACTCAACATTTTCTTCAATCAGTGTATCAATTAATAATTCTGAGCCTGATTTGGGTGATTTCGGTTCTAATTCTGGATTTAAACCTTGTACTGCATCATCTGTAGGTACCATTACTTCTTTTTCACTAGTCATAAGTCATCCCTCCATGTTTAAAGTAAATCTTCTGGTACTTTCATCACACCACCTGTATTCGCACTTGTCACTAGGGCTGTATAGCGTGCGAGATAGCCAGTTTTAACTTTAGCTTTAAAAGGTTTTAACAGCTTCTGACGACGTTCTAATGTCACTTCATCAATGTGGACTTCAATTTGTCGTTGTACTAAATCAATCGATATGTCATCTCCATCTTCAATTAAGGCGATAGGGCCTCCAGCAGCAGCCTCTGGAGAAATATGACCCACTGCAATGCCACGTGTGGCACCTGAAAAGCGTCCGTCTGTAATCAATGCGACATCTTTACCTAAACCTCGTCCGACAATGGATGATGTCGGAGCTAACATTTCTGGCATTCCTGGCCCACCTTTAGGTCCTTCATAACGAATCACAACAACATGACCAGCGCGTACGGTATGGTTATCGATGGCTTGAACAGCTTCATCATGACTATCAAAACAAATCGCTTTACCTTTAAATGTTTTAATCGAAGGATCAACGCCGCCAACTTTAATGACTGCACCGTCTGGCGCAATGTTGCCATATAAAATAGATAATCCACCTTCTTTATCATAAGGACGATCAAGCGGTCTAATGACTTCATGGTTTGAAATCTTATGTCCTTCATAATTTTCACGTAAGGTTTGTCCTGTGACAGTAATTCGGTCAGGATGTAATACGCCATCTTTCTTAAGAAGTTCATTGATAATAGCTGGTACGCCACCTGCATTGTGCACGTCTTCCATTGAATAGGATGAACTTGGGGCGATTTTTGAAAGATAAGGTGTTTTTTTAGCAATTGTGTTAATACGTTGGAGGTCATAATCGATACCAGCTTCGTTGGCGATTGCTAATGTATGTAATACAGTATTAGTTGAACCGCCCATAGCCATATCTAAGGCAAAAGCATCATCTATGGCTTCTCTTGTCACAATATCTCTAGGTTTAAGATTATTCTTAACATTTTCAACAAGTTGTTTGGCTGCTTTACGAATTAAATGACGTCGTTCATCTCCAATTGCTAACGCCGTTCCATTAAATGGTAATGCCAGACCTAGTACTTCCATGAGACAGTTCATGGAATTAGCTGTAAACATGCCTGAACATGAACCACATGTTGGACAAGCGTTTTGTTCCATTTCTAAGAATTCTTCTTTTGTCATCGTACCTTCTTTATAAGCGCCAACAGCTTCAAACATAGAGGATAATGTCAAAGCTTTCCCTTGAGATGATAATCCTGCTTTCATTGGACCGCCCGAACAAAATATAGCAGGTACATTTGTTCGAACTGCAGCAAGCAACATACCAGGTGTGATTTTGTCACAATTAGGTATATAAAACACACCGTCAAACCAATGTGCGTTTACTACAGTCTCAGCAGCATCTGCGATAATCTCTCTACTAGGTAAGGAATAACGCATCCCTATATGACCCATCGCAATACCATCATCTACACCAATCGTATTAAATTCAAAAGGAATGCCACCAGCTTCTCGAATTGCTTCTTTAGCGATATCACCCAACTCTCTTAAATGCACATGTCCGGGAACGATATCAATATATGAATTACAGATCGCAATAAATGGTTTATTCATATCAGTAGGGGATTGAATTTGTCCTGTAGCGTGTAATAAACTTCGCGCTGGTGCTTGTTGATCACCTTTTTTAATCATGTCACTTCTCATGGAATGACCTCCTAAATATTGATAAAAGGATAAAAAATAAAAAATGCGCCCCAATTGATAATTGGGACGCATTTTGTAAGTCCCATTCAATTAGAAATAGGACTTAAGTCATTAGTAAATTAAATCACTAATACTCCAGTCCTGAGCACATTAATAAGACAATAATATTTAATTGTTGTTTAGCATTATATGGTGTGAATGTCATATTGATGTGCTCCTTCCTTGAATGAGTGTGTATATTCAATATTTTAAATTGATAGAATTATCTAAAAATTCATGTACCTAATTTACCTTATCCAAATAACGTTGTCAATCATAAATTTGAAATTTCTGAAAATTTATTTATACTTTCTCAAAATAACTCGGTACAGTCAGACGTTAAAAAATTTGTTACAATAGATAAGTAAATCCAATCAGGAGAGAACTAATGATCAAGATAAATAATTTAGATGACTTACAACAGTTTGCAGTGAAACTCACGTCACTATTAACATCGGGCGATGTTATTTTATTAGAAGGTGATCTTGGCGCCGGTAAAACAACGTTAAGTCAAATGGTAGGCCGAGCGTTAGGGGTTAAACGTACAATCAATTCACCTACGTTTAATATCATTAAATCTTATCAAGGTAGTCAGTTGGCATTTCATCATATGGATTGTTATCGTCTAGAAGACTCCGATGAAGATTTAGGGTTCGATGAATATTTTGAAGATGATGCCATTACGATGATTGAATGGAGCCAGTTCATTGAAGCATACTTACCAAGTCACTTTTTAAGGTTAACGATTCACGTCATTGATGAAAATACGAGAACGATTGACATAGATGCTGCGGGTGTTCATTTTGAACAAGTGAAGGAGGCGCTAGAACATGATTAGTTTGTTATTGGATAGCTCTAATCAGCCTTTATCAGTGGCAGTCATGAAAAATGATGACGTATTGGCGTCTAAAACGACAGCCGAAAAAAGAAATCATTCCATACAACTGATGCCGACAATAAAAGAATTACTTGATAAAGTGAAGTTAGAACCTAAAGATTTAAACGCGATTATTGTTGCGCAAGGCCCGGGTTCATATACAGGATTAAGAATCGGTGTTACCACTGCCAAAACACTTGCTTATACATTGAATATACCACTGTATGGTGTATCTTCATTAAGTGCTCTTGCAGCAACAGTAGATGATAAATCAGCAACGATTGTACCGATATTTAATGCGCGTCGAGGTTTTGTTTTTGCGGGAGTATATCAATGGCACAACGATTCATTAACATGTGTGATTGATGATCAATATATTGAATTGGCATCATTAATCACTAAAGTAGCATCAATGGACAACGTTGTCTTTGTGGGGGAAGATACAGAGCAATTTGAGGGTGAACTCGAACAATTTTCAACGGTTTCCAATTTACCCCAAGCACATCAAATGTATTTTCTAAAAGGTCAACCAGTCGATGTTCATACATTTGTCCCATCTTACCTAAAATTATCGGAGGCGGAACAAAATTGGATGAATCAACAATCAAACAGCAATTAAATATTCGTCGTATGACGAGTGAAGATGTGAACGCAGTTTTTGAAATTGAACGTATCAGTTTTAATGATAGTTCATGGACGCGTGATGCTTTTTATCATGAATTGAATGAAAATAACTTTGCCCACTATTTTGTAATGGAATATGAAAGTGAAATTATTGCTTATTTAGGTGTTTGGATTGTCGTTGATCAGGCTCAGATTACAACCATTGCTGTGAAACCAATGTATCGTGGTTATGGATTAGGACAACTATTACTTGAATATGTAATGACTTACAGCGCACACATAGCGAACATGATGAGTCTTGAGGTGCGTGTTGAAAATAAAGTCGCGCAACACATTTATCAAAAACTAGGATTTGAATTTGGAGGACGTCGCGCAAATTATTATGGAGAAGGAGAAGATGCTTTAGTGATGTGGGTGACATTAAAATGACGCAAAACGTTAGAATTTTAGCGATTGAAACGAGTTGTGATGAAACCAGTGTAAGTGTGATAGATAATGGCACACAGCTCATTAGCAACAGTGTATTGAGTCAAATCGATAGTCATAAACGATTTGGTGGTGTAGTACCAGAGGTTGCGAGTAGACATCACGTTGAAAACATGACACTTATGATTGAAGATGCGCTTCAAAATGCTTCCTGTACGATGGATGACATCGACGCAATTGCAGTGACACAAGGCCCCGGGTTAATAGGTGCGTTACTTGTGGGCGTGAATGCAGCTAAAGCATTGGCTTTTGCCCATCAAAAACCCCTCATACCTGTGCATCATATTGCAGGACATGTTTATGCGAATCAATTAGAAGGCACTTTAACGTTTCCGCTGATTGCTTTAATCGTTTCAGGTGGTCATACAGAACTTGTCTATATGAAAGATCATTTGGATTTTGAAATCATTGGTGAGACACGTGACGATGCTGTTGGTGAAGCTTATGATAAAGTGGCACGTACAATTGGTTTACCATATCCAGGGGGTCCTCATGTTGATCGTTTAGCACAAGAAGGAGAAGATACGTATGCTTTTCCGCGTGTGTGGTTAGAAACGGATAGTTATGATTTTAGTTTTAGTGGATTAAAGAGTGCGGTGATTAATAAATTGCATAACTTAAAGCAAAAAGGGGAAACGCCCATCCCTCAAAATGTTGCAACAAGTTTTCAAAACAGTGTTGTAGAAGTACTCGTAGGGAAGGCCATTAAAGCATGTGAGGCTTACCAAGTGAATCAACTTATCGTTGCTGGAGGCGTGGCTAGTAATCGTGGTTTAAGATCTGCGTTACTTAAAGCAACTTCTGATAGAGGCATTACTCTTACGATTCCTAAAGCCTCATTATGTACAGATAATGCTGCAATGATTGGTGCGGCTGCTTACCACATTTATCAAAAAGGCATCGTCGCTGATTTAGATTTGAATGGAAAAAGTCAAATGGATATTGAAATGTATCGATCATAAAAAACCGTCCAACAGATTATTTTGAATCTGTTGGGCGGTTTTGTTTTGATGCTTCAAATGATGAAACATATTGTTGAGCTTGTGTATAAATTTCAGCTGGAAATTTCATTATGCGTATCAGTTCCAATGCATTACGTGTATTTGCAGGACCTTCTTTAATTTTATAGTCAAAATGAATGGCGTCTTCATATATTTGTTCATTGAAATGATAATTCTTAAAATGTGCATCTAACGTATATGTAAGTTCAATATCATGTGTTGCTGCAATCATTTTTAATTGATGAAATTGAGATAAGTATTCCAAAACAGCTGTGGAAGCTGCGATACGTTCTGCCGTATTGGTACCCTTAAATATTTCATCAATAAAATAATAATGTGGTGATTTAGGGTGAATGTTTAATAAGCGTTTTAAAGATTTTATTTCTGCCATAAAGTAACTATCACCTGTAAGTACATCATCCGCATTTGCCATTGCTGTTTTGACGATACCAGGTTGAAATTCGAATTGTTCAGCAGTCACTGTATTAATTGCTTGCGCTAAAATTAAATTAATCGCTGTGGCTTTCATAAATGTAGACTTACCTGAAGCATTTGAACCCGTTAACAAGACATTATAATCAAAATCAAAGTCATTTGGTACAGCTTCATTGACAAGTGGGTGAACTAATGACGTAAAATGGAAGTTTTTACTAACAGATGGCGTCGTACAATAAGCTTGATGATGGCGCCATTGATCAACAGCTAATAAAGCATCGATTTCACCGACATAACGATAGCATGCATGGATTGTTTCGTGATTCATTTTAAATCGTTTAACTAGCATGTGGTATAAGTGAATATCAATTAAAAACATATATTTAATTAATAAGACAATGTAACCTGGAATCGTCTGCGCTTTTAGAAGCAAAAATCGCCATCGATTTACTTGGTTGAGTTTGTCCAAATCATGCTCAAAGTTAGGGGTAAGCTGTAATTGATTGAGTTTATTCGTTGTATGGATAATGCGACCAGTGAAGAATAAACTGTCTACATCTCTATCGACATAATGATTAAACCGCAAACTGACTATATAGTTAATGCATAATGAAATAGGTAAAGCTATAATACTTAACTCAATGTGCCACAAACCTAATAAAATAGAGAGTATAGGCAAAAACGACAACACATAATAAATTGGATGAAAACGATATTGGTAAGATTGCCAATCATAATTAGGATAAGTTTGTTTACCTAATTTAGCGAGTAACATCACAAGTTTATGATGAAATGCTGTGTTTTCTTTAATAGACTTCCAAATTGAGTAATGCGATAGCGAGGATTGAAGCCTTAAAACATGATATAAGTGATTTTCGCCTACCGATGTATAGGTGTAATTTAATGCCTTAAACATATCAAGCATATTTAAATCTGACCAAGTTTTATTATCTACCCAAATTAAGGGAGATTCATCTTGTCCAGTTAAATCAGTATATTTTTTGTAGTAGGTATCGTAAAAAGCAAATGATCGCTCTATATCATCAAATTTAAAACGGTATTTTAAATGTGCTGCAATAGACTTACGGAACTGAATTTTTTGATAGATTTCTGTACCGATGACTACGGTAATCATCCCAATAATTAAAATCATTAAAAATATGAAGTCAGTCATTATAAAAGTACTCCCTTAATGTCATAGAATAATATAAATATACACTATATTTTAATTATTCATTTATCAAAACACAAGTAAAGGTGATAGAAGCTGAAAAGTCAATAGAGAACATGCGTACTTATGCACAACTTGTTAACAACTTGTGTATAAAAAAGTGCCATTTAGAATATTTGTAGTGGATAAACTGTGGGTAAGAGGGGGTTTGTTATTGATATAAAATGTGGATAACTAGGATAACTTTGTGGACAGTTGAATCTATTGGTTTTGAAATTACGGGTTCTGTCTATAATATGTGAAGACAAAAAATATCGAAGTATAAAATTATACTCCGATACATGTCGTTAAATGTCATATTCAGTTAACTTATGTTGTAATTCTTCCCATTGTAACATCGTATGTTCTAAGTTTTGTTCGATGGTGCTACGTTCATTTGCAAGTCGTGATGTTTCTTCATAATCATTGATAATATCTTCTGAAGCCATTTGAATATCTAAATGCTCTATTTGACCTTCAAACGTTGCTATGCGCGCCTCATATTCTTCGATTTGACGTTCAAGTTTACGTTTTTCTCGTCTTATTGTTTTTTGGTCTTGATAATCAGTAGAAGCCGAATCTTTTGATACGTTCTCAGAAGTTACAGAATGATTTTGGTGTGCTTCTAAAGCTTTTTGTTGTGCTACTTTTTCTAAATAATAAGCGTAATTCCCTTGAATAAATTGACCACCATCTGCATCTAAACTAAATATTTTATTCGCTAATGCGTTAATGAAATAACGGTCGTGAGAAACAAATATGAGCGTGCCCTCAAAATGCGCTAAAGCTTGCTCTAACATTTCTTTGGAATTAATGTCTAAATGGTTGGTTGGTTCGTCAAGGATGAGCACGTTATTGCGTTCTAACATAAGAAGTGCGAGTTGTAGACGTGCTTTTTCACCGCCAGATAAATCATTGATGATTTTTTTTACTTCTTCTTGCGTAAATAGGAAGCGCCCTAAGACTGCTCGAATATCTTTTTCTTGCATGTGTCGATATTGATCCCACACATAATCTAATATCGTTTTATTTGACTTAAACTCTGCTTGTTTCTGATCATAGTAACCAATTTTTAAATTTGAACCCATTTGAATTTTGCCGCTAAGAGAGGTGATTTTTTGTGCTAATGTCTTAATGAGGGTAGATTTTCCAACGCCATTTGGACCAATCACAGCAATACGATCACCTTTTGTAATTTCAAAAGAGATAGGTGCGGTAATGGGGCTGTGATAACCAATTTCAAGATTTTGAATATACATCACGTCATTACCGGTGTTTCTATCAAAATCAAATTGAATGTTTGCACTTTTAGCATCCAGTAATGGCTTTTCAATACGTGCCATTTTTTCTAACATTTTACGACGACTTTTAGCCATGCCACTCGTCGAAGCGCGTGTAATATTCTTATCTACAAATGTTTCGAGACGTTTGATTTCAGCTTGTTGATGTTCATATTCGGCCATGCGTTTTTCATAATATGCATCACGTAATTGGACATATTTCGCATAGTTCCCTTTATAAAGTTTCACCTCACCAAGTGCAACATCATAAACTTGTGTAACAATCTTATCTAAAAAGAAGCGGTCATGTGAAATGATGACAATTGCGCCGTTAAAATATTTCAAATAATCTTCTAACCACTCTGTAGTTTCCATATCTAAATGGTTGGTCGGTTCATCTAATAGAAGAAGATCAGGTTCGCTGAGTAGCATTTGTGCAAGTGACAAACGCGTTTTTTGGCCGCCACTAAAATCGTTTATGGGGCGATAATAATCGTCTTCTGAAAATTTCAGCCCATTTAAAACCGTTTTAATTTTACTTTCATATTGATAGCCTTCCATGCGTTCGAACTGGTTAGATAATGCTTCGTAACGATTAAGGTGCTCTTGGTAAGCTTGACTTTCATAGTCTTCCGCGTGTGTACTCAACCAATCTGTTTCTAATTGCATCTTTTGTGCAATTGCCTCAATTTCTTTAAAAGGTTTTGCCATTTCATCAAAAACAGTATTATTTGTATTTAATGTCATCTGTTGTGTTAAATAACCAATCTTTAAACCCTTAATTTTAGAGATATGTCCGCTGTCGTAATCATCGACACCAGCAATGATTTTCATCAATGTCGATTTTCCGGCACCGTTACGCCCAACGATGCCTATGCGTTCACCCGTTTGGACTTCAAAATTGACATGACTAAAAATCTCTTCACCGTCAAATGATTTCGAGAGCTGACTTAATTGCATTAGTATCATGTTAAAGCTCCTTTCATTCTTCATTATTGTACAACAAAGTAGAAGGGGTTCAAATAGATTATGTTCCTTTAAAAGCGGTTTTAAGTTATAATGAAAATGAATAAAAGTAGGTGAAATTTTTAACAAAACAATATTAAGTCATAATGTATTTGCAGTTATTTATACAAAATAAAGTAGATAAATCTTTTTATTATAAAATATTTTTAAAGTTGTTATAGCTCATATAACTTTGAGTGTGCGACCTGAAATGGTATGCAAAAGATGGAGGAACGAAAATGACTAAAGAATTAAATAAAATTCCACGTGCGACGCTGAAACGTTTACCGTTATATTATCGTTTTGTAAATAGTCTCAAATCTAAAGGGGCTTCACGTGTCAACTCTAAAGAAATTAGTGAGGGTCTTGGTATAGACTCCGCCACGATTAGACGTGATTTTTCATACTTTGGTGAACTTGGAAAAAAAGGCTATGGTTACAATATCGACAGTTTATTAGAATTTTTTAAATCAGAGCTAAGTGATGCTGATTTAATTAAAATAGGTGTTGTTGGTGTTGGTCATTTAGGTAAAGCTTTAATTTCTTTCAACTTCCCGATACATGATGATATGTTTATTACTGAAGCATTTGATATAGATCCTGAAATCGTGGGTACTAAAATTGGGGATGTCACAGTGAAATCTATGGATGAAATGAAAAAAGTCATTCAAGATCAAGCCTTAGAAGTAATTATTATTGCGACACCTATCAAAGTTGCACAAAGTGTTACTGATAAAGTTGTAGACGCAGGTGTGAAAGGTATTTTAAATTTTACTCCATCACCTGTTCAAGTACCTAATGATGTGCAAGTGCATCAAATCGATTTAGGTGTCGAACTACAATCCTTGTTATTTTTTATGAAAAATTATGGGTAAATGTAAATAAGCACCATCACATCATGGTGCCGATTGCATTTCAACAGCAATGATCTATGAATATGAAATTGGAGATCGAAGCGTCTGTCGCTTTGATCTTTTTTATTTTAATTCAACCCCTTGATAAAAAATGTGTATTTGCTATAATTCTTATCATAATAATCGGGATAGGAGAGGTATGTATGATTTGGACTATAGTAAGTGGTCTTATAGTAGGGGTACTACTTGGATTTGTAATGCAACGTACACGTTTTTGCCTTACTGGAGGGTTTAGAGATATGTACGTTCAGAAAAATAATAAGATGTTTTATGCATTGCTCATTGCCATAGCGATTCAAGCAATTGGCATATATATTCTCAACGTAATGGGTGTTATCACAATAGCAAATGAAACGTTTCCAATTATAGGCACAGTAATCGGCTCTTTTATATTTGGTGTCGGTATTATTTTAGCGGGTGGATGTGCTACAGGGACATATTACCGTGCAGGTGAAGGATTAATAGGTAGTTGGATTGCACTTGTGATGTATGGTTTATTTGCAGCTATTACAAAAAATGGTCTTTTAGCACCACTCATGAATGCGCTCAATAGTAAAACGGTTGCTAATGCAGATATGGCTCAATCTACAGGTATTCCAAACTGGATTTTCTTAATCATATTAGTCACTGTTACGTTGTTTTTCGTGATTAAAACATTAAGAAAACCAAAACCCAAAATTGCAGTGCCACAGCTAAAACAAAAATATTCAGGATTGCGTCATATTTTATTTGAAAAACGGTTCCATCCTTTTATTGCTGCTATTGCAGTTGGTCTAATTGCACTTATTGCATGGCCAATGTCAGAATCAACAGGTCGTCAAGGTGGGTTAGGCATCACAACGCCATCTTCCAATATAGTGATGTTTTTAACTACAGGTGATATTTCAGTAGTTGACTGGGGTGTATTTTTAGTTATTGGCATCTTTTTTGGCTCTTATATTGCAGCTAGAGGTTCAAAAGAATTTGCGTGGCGTTTACCCGATAAAAAAACGATACGTAATAGCGCTATAGGCGGAATGTGCATGGGCTTTGGTGCAGCAGTAGCAGGTGGCTGTTCTATTGGTAATGGATTAGTAGCAACTGCAGCTCTATCATGGCAAGGTTGGATTGGACTGGCATTTATGATTTTTGGAACTTGGTTCATGAGTTATTTTATGTTTGTGCGCCCTATGAAAGTGGCACAACAACGTCAATCTATCCAATCGAAAACAGTCAGTGTATCACAATAGATAAATTGTAGGAGGAATTAAAATGGTACATGAATTAGGAACAGTAGGAATGGTATGTCCATTTCCATTGATTGAAGCGCAAAAGAAAATGCAAGAATTACCGTTGGGGGATGAATTGAAAATCGATTTTGATTGTACACAGGCAACAGAAGCAATTCCTAATTGGGCTGCTGAAAACGGTTATCCTGTGACAAATTATGAGCAAGTAGGAGATGCTTCTTGGACGATTACGGTTCAAAAAGCCAAGTGATTTTGAGACACCGATTAAATCCTATATGATATGGGATTTAATCGGTTTTTTCATAAAAATTGATAAAGTTTCAAGGCCGATGTGTGATAAAATAACAAAGAGATAATAAATTCACAAACTGACTTAACCGTAATTGGTTTAGTTTTCAAAAGTGAAATCGTGCCTCAGTATGATATATAAAGAAACTAGTTTTTGATAGTTTAGTCTAAGAAAGTTGAGATAAAATTAGGAAATATACATAAAAAGTACTTTGGTGAGAAACGCTACGTATCACTCATCATAGAAGCGGTTTTAATATGGAATTAAAATTTAAACATTTTACCGCAAATTTTAAAGGAGGAAAAGAATTCCAATGGAACAATGGAGCCGGGAAAAACGTTACCAAAAGCTAGAGGATGTGGATGCTAAAGTAATCAATGATCTTAGAGAACGCGTTCAAGCCTCTCCGTATCGACAAGTATTTCATATTCAACCTGAAACAGGATTACTTAATGATCCCAATGGATTAATCTATTATCAGGGGCAATACTATTTATCACATCAATGGTTTCCATTAGGCGCTGTTCATGGTTTAAAATATTGGTTTCATTATACCGGCAAGAATTTAGTGAATTTAAAACCATGTGGTCCAATATTAAAACCTGATACGACGTTTGATAGTCACGGTGTATATAGTGGTAGTGCTTTCCAATTTCAAAATCAACTATATTATATGTATACAGCGAATCACCGTACGGCTTCATGGGAAAGACGCAGTTGTCAAATGCTTGCCAAAGTGAATAGTCACGGAGATGTCATTAAATTCGATACGCCGATTATTAGTGGGCCACCTAAAGGATATACACACCATTTCAGAGATCCCAAAGTGTTTCAAAGAGAAGGGTATCTTTATGCATTAATAGGTGCGCAAAGAGAAAATCTTACAGGTACGGTTTTAATGTATCGAACATCACATCCAGAGAAGCCATGGACATTTTTAGGTGAAATCGACTCACAATTAAAATCATTTGGCTACATGTGGGAATGCCCGGATTATTTCCAACTTAATGGTAAAGATATTTTGTTATTTTGCCCGCAAGGTATAGATTCAGAAGATAACGCTTATCAAAATGTTTATCAAAGTGGTTATTTAGTAGGCCATCTGAACTTTGAAACTTTAACATTCGAACATGAGTCATTCGTTGAATTAGATGATGGATTTGATTTTTATGCACCACAAACATTTTTAGATGAAGCAAAGCGACGTGTTCTAATCGGATGGATGGGGCTTCCAGATACAGAGTACCCAACGGATGATGAAGGATGGGCGCATTGCTTAACTGTGCCAAGAATTTTAACGTTGGAGTCGGGAGAATTAAAACAGAAACCGCATATGGATTTACGAAAGTTACGCCAAAATAAAGAAACTGCGTTAGGGTATGCAAATAAATTTATTAAACAGTTACACCCATACGAAGGTGAGCAATATGAACTCATTATAGATATTCTTGAAAATGAGGCATCTGCCATTGAATTTCACTTAAGAGCCTCAAAACATGAAGCTACAGTAATTCGTTATGAGTCGAAAACACAACAAGTGATTTTAGATCGGTTTGATAGTGGAAAATTACCGCATCCAGTAGAGGGAACAGCACGAGTAGCGCAACTAAAATCAGAGCTTTCTCAACTTAGAATATTTGTGGATACTTCAAGTATTGAAATATTCTGTAATGAGGGTGAGAAAGTGTTATCTTCACGAATTTTTCCATCTAAAGATGCCAATAAAATAAAAGTTGTCACAGACTCTGGTCAAGTATACTTAAAATTGACTAAATATGATATAAAAAAACAAATTGAAGACTAAATTAAAATGCCTGAATCGGTTATCGTGCGATAACTGATTCAGGCATTTGACTGTTGATAAAACAACGTTATTTTTTGATTTTTTTTATATTTCTTACAGACACATAGCAAAATTCCTCATTTTTAAAATAAACAATGCGCTCTTTAGCGTCAACATGCGTAATGTTATGTCGATTTAACACAAAACTATTATGACATCTAAAAAAACGACTATCAATTTGTGTGAGCTCTCTTAAATTACCATAAAATTCAATTTGACGATTATCTAAATGTGCAATCAAACGATGTGACTTAGGTGAAGATTCAAAAAACATAATATCATCATAGTTAACATAGACAGAATTACTGCCTTGTTTTAATTCCATTGTTTCTACTGTGTTATCCTTTGTTAATAAATCTAACCGCTTAAGTGCTGTTTCGAGACAATCAATAATTCTCGTACGTAACTCATCAATGTCATCTTTAAAAATAAAATCCATTGCTGCAAGTTTATACACGAAAGTTAAATAGGTTAATTCACTATGACTGGTTACAAAAATAATATTACCTACAGGATCATGTTTTCGAATTTCGCTACCAAGCTTAATACCATTAATATCTGATTCCAATTGGATGTCTAAAAAATAACAACCAATATCAGTCATATTTTTGGATGCCTCAAGTAACGCATAGGGGTCACTAGTAGAAATTTCAATTTCCATAGGCTTTTCTTCAATCATAATGTAATTCTGAATGATGGATTCCATTCGTTTTCTTTGTTTAGGGTCATCCTCACAAATTAAAATTTTCAAACGGGTCACATCCTTACGCATCGTTATTCATGATTTCTAATTTTTGAATGAAATAATGATTTTCAATTGTTGTTTCTAAAAAGACATTATCCTTACTATCTGTAATTTCTTTTAAGGTGGATAACCCTAATCCTCTGTTTTTACCTTTCGTTGAGAAGCCTTCTTGATACAACGTATGTAATTTCGGAAGATTGTCAGGTGCTTTATTCATAATAATAATTAACACGGATTGTTCAGTTTTAATAAATGCGATTTGGATCATAGGAGTTTCAAGATTCATAGAAGCTTCTATCGCATTATCCATAATGATGCCTAGAATACGACTTAAATCAATCATTTCCATGTTGATTTCATTAATTTCATCAGCGACTTCAACACTTATTTCAATTTGACGTTCTTGAGCTTGCAAAATTTTTGTAGTGATAACACCTTTTATCTCTTTGACTTTTAAATTTTCCACACCATTTAATTTCAACGTATTTGCTTCAAAATGATCTTTAAGAGGACTAATGTGTTTATTATAATATGCTTTAAGGCCCTCCAAATCATCCTCACGCAAATACTCTGACATCGTGGATAAAATATTAATATAATCATGTCTAAACTTTCGCATGCGATTGTTTACTTGTTCAACGCGCAGCGTATAATTATAATAATCTTCAATCTCTTGTTGACTTCTACGATAATTAATTTCTCGAGAAGTTGTAATAGTTACCAATAAAAGTATTGCGATAAAAATAGCTACAAATGTAAAGTAAAAAAATCCGATTATTTTAAATTCTGCAACGGAAGCAACATAATCAGGTAAAAAGTAAAACATAGCTAGAAAGAATGTTAATAGACAAATCATTAATGTAACTAAATAAACTTTATTAACATATAACCATGTATACTTTAATTTAATCATGAGTAATCTTACTACCAATGATGTAATTATCGCTATAAATGTGAACACAAAAGCATAAATTATATACTGTATTGTAGGCAGTAGGGTTAACCCTTTAATATAATAGTAAAACCATGTGGCGAAAAAATCACATACTACTAATAGAAGTACACTTGATAAAACTGCTATTAAACCAATAATTTTCTTTTTGTAATAAAAGAAAACTAAGTAGCCGATTACTAAGGCTAATAAACTTTGTCTATCATAAAGGATAAATAAAACAGTAGAAGGGACTACGACTCCTAATAAAAGCGAGATGTAATCCCAAAGATTATATTTGATTTTTTCAATAATTATTATATTAACAACCATGAAAAAAACAAAAGTTTGGAAAACTCCAATGAAAATGTAACTTAGTGATTCCAACTTTTATACACACTCTCTTAAAAAATAAATTATTCGCCTTGTCTTAGCTCTTCAGGGACTTCTGGTTCATCAAAAAAAACAGTGCATGGGTTAATTTTGGCAAAGTTACCTAATGATTTAAATGATATTGTAACTAGGTTTAATAAAGTATCAAAAAATGCCATGATTATTCCTCCTTAGGGAAAAATATTGGTAATAATGTTGAAGCTTGTAAAAATGCGCCATATGCAATTAAAAAATTGAATGGTTGTGGAACGAATAAAACCATCACTACATAAATTGAAATTACTAGTAATGATTTAATCTTCAATGATTTCTTACGTTCTAATTTGATTGGTTGTTTGCGTGTTGCTGCGGGAGCATACTTTAATACAATCAACCATCCTAGTATAGTTAAGAATAACATAAACCAGAATGGTATGTCATATTTAACTATTAACCATGGTAAAAATATAAAGAAAATAATGTTTTGAACATGACATAATAATGATGTTTTCGCATGGGCTCCGTGTGAGAAGCGTCTTAAAATGAAATACGCTAAGTGAACAGTGAGTGTGTATAAAATGATATTAAGAAGGATAGCCAGACCGTAAGTTACGATGCCTTTGAAGAGATTAATGATGAACACTTGGATGCCTAGGCGCACTTTGAGATATTCAATGTGATCTAGGTTTTGTTTTTTCTGAAGCTTTAATGCTAGATTGTCAATTGCTGTATCAACGATTCTCATGGCTTTCCCCCTTACTCAATATTATAAAGTACAACTAAATCATTATTCTGTTTTTTGCCTAACTGTCGTTTTATTGTTCCTAACTGTAATTTTAATGTAGAATTCATCAAAAATTAATACAGAAACGGTACATTTAAGCATACAAATGGACAATCTGGGCACTACTTCACACAAGAGGCGATACACATGTTTTAATATAACCATAATCACATTAAGTGGTTCGGTATTACGCCCTTGTGATACCTAAGTGTTTATTAATGCACAGCGTGTTGTATTCTTCGCTCAGCTTACTTCACAAGTGCAACTCTTAAGTCTTGGAATACTTATTAATGAGGAGGTGCTTTACTATGGCAGGAGATATCATTAACACAATTATCGCATTCATTAAGTTAATTGCTGAAACTGTACAAAAATTCACTAAGAAGTAATCATTCTCCCAAATGCTAAAAATCTTTTTCCATTAGTAATTGAAGCTTAAAAGTCAGGTTTCTATATTGAGACTATTGTAAACATTTAATAATCGGTAAATTCACTAAATTTTTTCATAATTAATAACATCCCCAATTAATTAAATAGAATAACTGTAAACAAATAAACATTCCCTTAATATTAAATTGAAAGGCGAGCCCCTCCCAAGCTCGCCTTTTTTATATGTGGAAATATTGATATATATCTGGTCGTAAGTTATCGAAAACTGGAATGTTTTTTCGTTGTTGTTCAACTTCTTTTAAATCAAGCTCTACTGTTAGTACAGTTTCTTCATGTTCCGCTTCTTCTAAAATATCTCCATTTGGATTAATGACCATTGAATGTCCGGCAAACGTTGTTACTCCATCAGAACCGCACGTATTTGCGGCAACTACAAACATATCATTTTCAATTGCTCTTGCTTGTAAAAGTTTTGTCCAATGTGATTGACGTACTTCTGGCCATTGCGCGACATAAAACATTATTTGTGCGCAATTAGCTGCAGGATAACGTGTTAATTCAGGGAAGCGCAAATCATAACAAATGATTTGAGAAACAGGCGTATTGTTACTTAATGTAAAAGTATAAGGTACATGTTCACCTGCATCTAAAAATTGTGGTTCATTTAACATAGGTACTAAATGAATTTTATGATATTCATAAATCTTGTGACCTTCACGGTTTACGGCAAATGCGGTGTTATAAATGTTTTCTTTAACACGATTTGATACAGAACCTGCAATAATATCTACATTATATTGATGTGCTAAAGACTGTATGAATGTTAGAGATTGATCTAGGTTTTTATCACTACATTGATTTAACGAGGATAAAGCATATCCGTTATTCCACATTTCAGGTAATACTACCACATCAGTATCAGTACTTACATTTTCGGAAAATAATTGGGTGATTTTTTTTGCATTTTCATTTGGTAATTGTGGTTTGACGTTAAATTGTAAAATTTGAACTTTCATATGAAATTCCCCCATGTCCATAGTTGCTATTATTGTACTAAAATAACAGTGGTGTATCAAAATATGATTGATGACAGAGCGGGGAAGTGAGACATAAGGTTTATAGGGTGGTATTTAAGGTAACAATTGTTTATACTAGGTTTGACATAAACGTTAAGGAGGTGTTTGGGTTGAATAAATTAAAAACGAGGCGCGTGATAAGTGGAACATGTATCACATTATTGACACTTGGAACGTTATATTGTGTGCCCAATACTTTGACGGATACAACGATTGCTATAACCTCACCGCAAACGAATGAGACAAATTCGACTACCGAACAACCATCAACAGACGAACCAACGACAGAACAGCCATCAACAGAAGAACCGTCAACAGAAGAACCATCGACGGAGGAACCAACGACAGAACAGCCATCAACAGAAGAACCGTCAACAGAAGAACCATCGACGGAGGAACCAACGACAGAACAGCCATCAACAGAGGAACCATCGACCGAACAGCCATCAACAGAAGAACCGTCAACAGAAGAACCATCGACGGAGGAACCAACGACAGAACAGCCATCAACAGAAGAACCGTCAACAGAAGAACCATCGACGGAGGAACCATCAACTGAACAGCCATCAACAGAAGAACCTTCGACTGAACAACCGGCCCCGCCACCTAAACCAGATGGACCTACACAAGGGAATTCAGATGAATCTCATCCAGGGGGTGACCGTGGGCAGCCATCTAAACCAGGTAATAACACTCAATCTGTGCCAACCCAACCAGGTTCAAACCGTCCAGAAGGTAATGAGGTTGCCACAGGTGGAGGAAATGGGTCTAACTTTAATCGAGACAATAATATGCTGAATCCCTATCAAAATCAGTTGTTGTCACAATCTCAAAATGAGACGAAACGCAATGCGTTTTCTGTTGCAAATTTTAATCCTTTAACCTCAGACAAATATTATCAACTTTTAGATCGTAATATGTTGGCGTTGATGTCAGGGGAATTCGGATCGAATGATAATCGTAAAAGGTTATTTAGTAAATCATTTTTAAATCATCAAAATGAAGATAAAGTTCGTGAAATTAATCAAAATGGTGAAAATCTAGAAGCGCAACAACAAGGCAAACAAAATATAGGAAACCATGGAAATTTAAGTTTAATTAAATATATGGGTGTAGGTTTGGCAAGTATCATTTTTATTGTGGCTTTTAGTATCGTGATATGGAAAAGAATTAGAAAAATGAATTAAAAACGACTTCCCTAGGATGAGGGGAGTCGTTTATTTTTAAAGTAATTTGATATATTCGTGCGAGTATTATTACGAAACCGCTTATAGTAGCGAAATCATATGATATATGAATTGTGTTTGTTTCAAAGATTCTTCAACCAGTTTTTCAGGTAAAGAAAATTGTATTAAAGCAACAATACCGTTTTGAGCCATATGAATTCCTATCGCTACACTTAAGCGTTTCGTATAACAGTAAAAGCCTGAAAAGATGATTCCCATCACAAAATAGGGTAAGAAATGTGAAAAGTCCATATGTGCCACTGCGAAGATGGCAGAACTTATTACACTAGCAATGATAAAACGAATGGCTTTTGATCCTTTTAGAAGTTGGTACAATTCTCCAAATAATACCCTTCTAAATACAAACTCTTCTAACAATGGACCAATTATCGTAATTAATAAAAAGAATACAGGCATTTGTCGAGCGATTTTCATTAAACGCAACGTATTTTCGCTCGCTTGCTGATGTCCTAGTACAAATACAGTGATGACATTAACGATAATTTGAGTTATGAAAACAATGCCAAGTCCAGCGATAATCCAAGGGATTACATAACGCTTAGGCTCTCTTTTACCTAATTCGAGTTGTAATGGGTTTTTAACATACCAATGCATTACGATAATCACTATAGCGACAATAATAAAACCTATTAATTGAATATGTATAAGTTGTTTCATTTGATCTAACTGATGTGCAGTTGATGGTAACAGATGTAATTTATTTAATATCGCTGGAGCGAATTGAGCAATCACATAGAACACAACAGTTAATATTGAAACAAGAATTCGATTCATAATTTACCTCCTTTCCAAGTATTCTTATCATATCCTATCACACCTTGCGATACAATTAACCTAATCGTAATACTTGAAGTTTTGACTAACTTTGATTATTATAAATGGTAGATTAGCACTTAGAAGTAGTGAGTGCTAAATAATGCATCAACCTAAGGAGGCAACAACACATGTTAAAACCAATTGGAAACCGCGTTGTTATTGAAAAGAAAGAAAGAGAACAAACAACTAAAAGCGGTATTGTATTAACAGATTCTGCAAAAGAGAAATCTAATGAGGGCGAAGTAGTCGCTGTAGGTACTGGACGCATACTTGATAATGGTCAACGCGTTGAATTAGAAGTGCGTGTTGGCGATCGTGTTGTGTTCCAACAATATGCTGGTACAGAAGTGAAGCGAGGCGAAACCACTTATCTTATCTTAACTGAAGAAGATATTTTAGCAATTATTGAAGAATAATATAGATCACTCATGAATCGATAACTATTCATTTAAAATATGAAATCAACGATGGAGGTTTGACAGAATGGCAAAAGAATTAAAGTTTTCAGAAGATGCACGTCAAGCAATGCTACGTGGTGTAGATAAACTAGCAAATGCAGTTAAAGTAACAATTGGACCTAAAGGTCGTAATGTTGTTTTAGATAAAGAATTTACAGCACCATTAATTACTAACGATGGTGTTACAATTGCAAAAGAAATTGAACTTGAAGATCCATATGAAAATATGGGGGCAAAACTTGTTCAAGAAGTTGCTAACAAAACGAATGAAATTGCCGGTGATGGTACAACAACTGCAACGGTTCTCGCGCAAGCAATGATACAAGAAGGTTTGAAAAACGTGACAAGTGGTGCAAATCCTGTAGGTATTCGTCAAGGTATTGATAAAGCTGTGGCGGTTGCTATAGAAGCTTTACACAATATTTCTCAAAAAGTGGAAAATAAAGAAGAAATTGCTCAAGTTGGTTCTATTTCAGCTGCAGATAAAGAAGTGGGACGTTACATTTCTGAAGCAATGGAAAAAGTGGGTAATGACGGTGTTATTTCCATTGAAGAATCAAGTGGATTTAATACAGAATTAGATGTTGTTGAAGGGATGCAATTTGACCGTGGTTATCAATCACCATATATGGTAACTGATTCAGATAAAATGACTGCGGAATTAGAGAAACCTTATATATTAATTACTGATAAGAAAATCTCTTCTTTCCAAGACATCCTTCCATTATTAGAACAAATTGTTCAATCCAATCGCCCGATTCTTATCGTTGCTGACGAAGTTGAAGGGGACGCTTTAACAAACTTAGTATTAAACCGTATGCGTGGCACATTCACAGCAGTTGCCGTAAAAGCACCTGGCTTTGGTGATCGTCGTAAAGCAATGTTAGAAGATTTAGCTATACTTACGGGTGCTCAAGTGATTACAGATGATTTAGGACTTGAACTTAAGGAAGCAACTATTGATATGTTAGGTACTGCAAGTAAAGTTGAAGTTACTAAAGATAACACAACTGTAGTTGATGGAGATGGTGACCCTACTAATATCGATGCGCGTGTAAACCAACTTAAGGCTCAAATCGAAGAAACTGACTCTGACTTCGACCGTGAAAAATTACAAGAGCGTCTTGCTAAATTAGCAGGTGGTGTTGCCGTTATTAAAGTCGGTGCAGCATCAGAAACTGAATTAAAAGAACGTAAATTACGTATTGAAGATGCTTTAAACTCAACGCGTGCTGCTGTTGAAGAAGGTATTGTTGCTGGTGGTGGTACAGCACTTATGAACGTATACCAACAAGTTAGCGACATTGATGCTGAAGGTGATGAAGCGACAGGTATAAATATTGTTCTAAAAGCACTTCAAGCGCCAGTACGTCAAATTGCGGAAAATGCAGGCCTTGAAGGTTCTGTTATTGTTGAACGCATGAAAAATGCTGACCCAGGGGTTGGTTTCAATGCGGCTACAAATGAATGGGTAAACATGTTAGAAGCGGGTATCGTTGACCCGACGAAAGTGACACGCTCAGCATTACAACATGCAGCAAGTGTTGCAGCGATGTTCTTAACAACTGAAGCTGTTGTGGCGAATATCCCTGAGGAAAAAGGCGATGATGCTCCTCAAATGGGTGGCATGCCTGGTATGATGTAAAATAGCTGTAGCTATTGTTTTGATAAGGTTTGGGTGCATTGAAAAGGCATCAAAAATCGCAAAACATAAACCGTTCAGTTCAGTTAAACTAAACGGTCAATAATTTCAAAGAGACGCTTTCCATAAGTTGACTAAACTTTTGGAGGGCGTCTTTTTAGTTTGATTAATGAATACAAACACAAGAGTGATTATCTAGTAAATTGAAAATTTTTAAGTGCATTTGTCTGTTATTCTCATATGATGGCGCATATGCATCATCACGATTTTAGTCTAGGGCTATATGCAAAATAACGTCTTACCATTTCAATGACCATCATCCACACAATATGTCCAAAGCACTCGGAAATATGTTCAGCAGCCGGTTGTTGAAGTGGACTAGGAACGACATGCATCACTGGCATGATGACTAGATGAAATGCTATCCAAATGAAAATACCAAATAATGCCCCATAACCTAGTGTGATTTTTGTATATTTAGTTGCTAGAAAAATATAAATAATTGCGATAACAATTGAAAAACTGTAATGTACAATAAAACTCACCCAGGGCAGCGCATGTTCAGAAAATTCATAAGTGAGGTGTGTGATATCAGAAGGTAATCCAAACAATTGAAGTAATTGTTGTGGCGGATTCGTAGCGTCTCTCGCCGGTGTTCTTGGTGGAAACATCACTTCCCATCCTAATTTAACAATTCCAGATAAAAGTCCACCAATGATACTTGCCCAAAGCAGAGTTGCCCAATTTTGATATGCTTTTGCTTTCATTTGAAACATCCTCTTTCATTTTTAAATTTGAATCAAAACAGTCTAAACTTAAAATCTTTTATACAAGTAAAGTATATACCTTAATATAAT
>NZ_PPQF01000045.1 GCF_002901865.1 Staphylococcus agnetis | reverse complement strand
GTATATCATTATTTTACACTATATAAATAAATGATTGTGATAATAAAATTTATTACAGACACGAAAAGTGATAAGTTTTAGTTATTGTAGCGGCGAATATCAATTTTACTATTACATAATTAAACTTAATAAAAAACATGATAAAAAATAAAAAAACGTCGGGATAGATTGAAAAAGTGCACTTAAACAGGGTATATTAGTAAGATAGCCGTACTAAAAAAAGACCGGAAGTGGGGTTCCGGCCTACACTAATAGCACGTGCTAAGAGGATTATGTTGTTAGAAATTGAAATGAATTAGGATTGTCTGTATCAAAACTTGGAAAAATGATAGACATTCGAACGATTTTCAATTTCTAACACGTATGATTATAATGCATGAACATTAGAAACAAATTAAAATTGCTCAAATTATTTAACTTTTTCTCTATATGTTTTAAAAATATTCAAAAAGGACAGCAAGGCATCCTAAATGTCTGGTGTTTTTTGTATAGAATGACTATAAAATAAACTTAATTCACAAAGGTTTACACGTCACATGTTGTGTGCTATTATGGTGGACGTTGAATTCAATGTGATAGAAATAATTAGGTTTTCTAGGGTTCCGTATTTTGATAAATAGTCTGGTCCGAGAGAAAACCCATGTAATATGACATTACATGACACGGAAGGACAAAAGCCTGGGAGATTTATGAATGCATAAGTCTCTCAGGTTCTTTTATTTGAGGAGGGTTGTATCATGAATTGGCTTAAATTAATCATTGGCGCGTGTTTTGAAGTGGCTTGGGTCATTGGGATTACACATGCGACAACGGTGGGAACATGGGTTTTGACGATTATAGCGATTGCAATGAGTTTCGCACTTTTACTTAATGCGAGTAAAACATTGCCAGTGGGTACAGCTTATGCGACGTTTGTCGGACTTGGGACAACCGGTGTTACGATTGTGGATTTTTTCATATTTGATGAACCATTTAATATGGTGAAACTGTTGTTCATCATTTGTTTATTACTAGGTGTCATTGGGCTTAAGATGACGACAACAGAGGAGGCGACGTAAATGGCATGGATCTATTTAATCATCGCTGGACTGCTTGAAATGCTTGGGGTTGTATGTATGAATATTTATGCGCAACACCATAAAAAAATCGCCATTCTAGGTGTCGCACTTACATTTATGTTGAGCCTAACCACATTGTCACTTGCGCTACAGACGATACCCATGAGTACGGGGTATGCGATTTGGACTGGCATTGGTGCAGTAGGTGGCACACTAGTGAGTATTATCTTTTATGGTGAAAGTAAGCATGCATTACGCTTACTATGTATTGCGGTGATATTAGGATGTACCATCGGTTTAAAATTAATCAATTAAAGCGCACGATTTTATATAAAGGAAGGGTTTAGAAAATGAAATTTATCATTACATGGCTATGTATGAGTCTATTAGGATTTTTAGGTGTAACGTTACTTGCGATAGTGGGGCATGATATCGACTGGATGAATATGACGCTTGGGGCCGTTTTATTCGGGTTGTTGCTCACATGGACGTTTTACCCCATTACGCCAAAAGACTTTTTAGGTCAACATCGTTAATAAATTCAAGTTTTACGTCAACATGTAAGTGGAATAACACAAACACTGCTTTTAAGTATCTTTAAAGGAGGTATATGGTGAATATCATAAACGTATTGTCTGCGATAGGATCTGTCGGGACATTTGTGATGGCGTTATTCTATTTTATATCTGTCTCCGTACAACTTTATCAAATGAAAATGAGTTTTTTACCGGCACTTGGATTTAATCAAATATTGATGACCCGAGATGGCGATCATTTAACACTGAGAAATACGACAGATAAAGATAGTGACAACATGGGTGACGACTTTTTAAAACTGTATAACATGGGCGCAGGTGCTGCGAAAGAACTTCAAATTAAAATCTACATTGATGAAGATAATGTGTTACAACAAAAATACGCCAGCATTTTACCAAGTAAAGAGGGTTATATGTTGCCTATTAATAATGAAGTGTTTCATGAGTTAGAAAGTACGATTCAACATAATGGATACGAATCCAATTTAAAAATTAAAATTCAATTTAAACACAATGCGAGTCGGAAACAACAAACACTTTATTTAAAAGGTAAAATTGATCATTTTAATAGTTATCAAGATCGTGAGATGTATGAACTTCAATTTATACAAACATCCGAAAACGATAATATGTAAGTTACATGATGAATGCGTCATCATTCATTTAAATATAAATTGGCCTTCAAAGTACATTCTGTGATGGATTTTGAAGGCTTTTTTATATATTAAAATGTAGTCGCTTTTTGATGTTGGTAGTCTAACAACGTATGCGCCATTGTTAAATACGGGATGTCGATGTGATGTTTTTGTGCTTGTCGCAAAATATATCCTTGAATATTTTCAATTTCTAACGGCCGATGATGCATGAGGTCATAATACATACTTGTGCCCATATCATCAGGGTATCCTGCATAAATGGTCATGATTTCTTCTATAATATGTTCGTTAAAGTGAATGCCTTCTGCTTTTGCCACTTGGCGTCCTTCTTCAATTAATTGACGACACACGTGTGCCATTGATGGCGACTTTAATACTTTTGCGGTATCACGTGAAAGTGCAGTCACGGAATTAATCCCTAAATTTACAAGAAGTTTATACCAAATCTGTTGTTCAATGTGTGGTTTAAGTTCTAACGTTAAAGGCGTTTGTGAGAGCGCGTGTTGAAGGCGTTCGGTATGCACATCTTTTTGAATGCGTAATCGGTAATCACGAAAATGGGTAATTCGCGTGCCTTCTTTTTGTCCACTTATGTATACGACAGCGGGATATATGAAAGTATGTTTGATTTTTTCATGTTGCCCATAACCGTTTTGTGCCAATATGATACGTGTGTTTGGATGAATTAAACGCTGTACATCAGATAAAACGGCATCGAGTTGCGTTGTTTTAACAGCGATAATTAACCAATCATATGTTTGATGTGTGGTGTGCAGTGCTTTAACTTGTATAGGGAATGTTTCTTTGGTGGCATATTCGTAAAACGTTAAGGTTTCATCGCGTCTTCCTAATAGGTCGACGTGTAAGGCACCGCTTAACGCATGGGCAATGCCAGTGCCGACAGCGCCGGGACCGATGATGCCAATTGTAGTCATATTAGTTGCTCCTTTGAGTGAATTAGATATACTTATCATGAAGTATATCAAAAAAGGGTGAGTACGTTGAAAACTTTAAGCCAATTACATCAAATGAAACGAGAGAATGAGAAAATTACGATGGTGACGGCATATGATTATCCGAGTGCCAAACAAGTAGAAGCTGCCGATATTGATATGATTTTAGTCGGGGATTCACTTGGGATGACGGTACTTGGATACGAGAGTACGGTAGACGTGACGTTAGAAGATATGTTACATCATAGTCGTGCTGTACGTCGTGGTGCGCCAAACACGTTTGTAGTGGTAGATATGCCATTTGGTTCAGTCGGTATTGATATGACCACAGATTTAAATAATGCTGTGCGGTTATATCAACAAAGCGGTGGTAATGCGCTTAAAGTAGAAGGTGGACATTTAACACCATTCATTCAACAAGCTACACATATGGGCATTCCGATTGTCGCGCACCTCGGTCTCACACCACAAAGTGTGGGTATTTTAGGGTATAAAATGCAAGGTGCATCTAAAGCGGCCGCTACAAAACTGATCGAAGACGCTAAAGCAGTTGAAAAGGCAGGCGCAGTCGCGCTTGTACTTGAAGCCATTCCAAGTGACTTGGCAAAAGTTGTTTCAGAACAGCTTTCTATACCAGTCATCGGGATAGGTGCGGGTAAAGATACTGATGGCCAAGTGCTTGTCTATCATGACATGTTGAGTTATGGTGTTGATCGCTATGCGAAATTTGTGAAACAATATGGTGACTTTTCAGTCGGTATCGAAGCGTTAAAAACGTACCATCAAGAAGTAAAGTCAGGTATGTTCCCATCTGAAGCTTATATGTATCAAAAACAAATTATGGGTGAGTTCAATGACTAAAGTAATTACATCAATACAAGACATGCAACATTTGACATCAAGATTACGTCTCGAAGGTAAAAGCATCGGTTTTGTGCCGACGATGGGTGCCTTACATGAAGGGCATTTGACGATGATGCGTCAATCGATCGAATACAATGACATCACAGTCATAAGTGTGTTCGTTAATCCATTACAATTTGGCCCGAATGAAGATTTTGATGCGTATCCACGACAAATTGAACAAGATACGGAAGCAGCACGACATATTGGTGTCGATTACGTCTTTTATCCAAGTGTAGAAGACATGTATCCCAATCGTTTAGATATTACGTTGAAAGTAGGACGCCTCGCATCTGTGTTAGAAGGAGAAAAACGATCAGGGCATTTTGATGGGGTAGTTACCGTAGTGAATAAATTGTTTAACATTGTACAACCCCATGTGGCCTATTTTGGTAAAAAAGATGCCCAACAATTGGCGATAGTGACTCAGATGGTAAAAGAAATGAATCACTCTGTAGTCATTGAAGGGGTAGACATCGTACGTGAACGCGACGGTCTCGCTCGAAGTTCACGAAATGTGTATTTAACCGAGGCGGAACGTCAACAAGCGCCACACTTATTCAAAAGTTTACAGTTGGCACGCACAATGTATGAAGATGGAGAACGTCAAAGTGACATCATTATTGAAGCAGTCACGGAATATCTCAAAACGCATACAGATGGCACAATTGAAGAAGTTGCCATTTACAGTTATCCGGAGTTAGTACAACAAACAACCATTTCTGGTCAGATTTTCATCTCTTTAGCTGTAAAATTTTCAAAAGCACGTTTAATAGATAATATTATTATTGGAGATGAAGTAAAATGATGAGAACAATGATGAATAGTAAAATTCATCGTGCACGCGTAACAGAGTCAAACTTAAATTATGTCGGAAGTATTACAATCGACCAAGATATACTCGATGCGGTGGATATATTACCCAATGAAAAAGTTGCGATTGTGAATAATAACAATGGTGCGCGTTTTGAAACGTACGTCATTGCAGGAGAAAGAGGAAGCGGTAAAATTTGTTTGAATGGTGCCGCTTCTCGCCTCGTAGAAGTAGGTGACATCGTGATTATTATGACGTATGTGCAAGTGGATGACCAAGAACTGGCAACACATAGTCCGAAAGTCGCAGTGATGAATGAACATAATGAAATTGACCACATGATTATTGAAAAAGAAAATACTGTTATCGTTTAAAAAAGTAAAATCCATGAATGGCTATAACGCTGTTCATGGATTTTTATTTTAATGAATATAATTGTGAGCGTGTACAGATCCAGCAGGTATTGTGCGCGTAGAAGTAATATATGGCGCAATGTAGTTCATCTCTGAAATGAGAATGCTGCCATCTAAATTGACGCGTTCGACATAAGCGACATGACCATAGGGACCTTCATAATTTTGCATAATTGCACCCACTTTAGGTGTTTTATTCACCGTAAATCCTTCACTCGCTGCTTTAGCTGCCCAATTGCGCGCATCTCCCCAAAATGTATTAATGGTTTTAGGGCAAATATGGTGATTCTAAGCAATTCTTTGATAAAGCTGAAATGAAAAAAGCAGCCTCTACTGAATTCAAAAATACATTTTCATCTCAAAATTTTAGAGACAATATACTTAAGAAGGAAAATTTTAAATCTAGAACAGCGGCTACTAAAAATTTAAAAAATTATGTAGATGAAGGATTAAAAACATTAAAAGGTGACTTCACTTCTAAAAACGTCATTGGTAAACTGAAACATAGCATGAAATTAGGGGGGAAGTGTTAAAACCTTTAGCCCTTGTCTCAGAAATTACCGATAATTTAGATGAAAAATCGGCTAAAGAGATGCTTGTAGGGATGGGCGTTGATTTAGGAGCAATAGGTGCTAGTACTGCAGTAGGGGCTGCAGTAGGAACAGCCATACCTATTCCAGTTGTAGGAACACTTCTTGGAGCAGGGGCGGGAATTGATGTAGGCTACCTTCTTGATAAGAAACTACCTGGTACGGATAAATCACTTACAGACCTAGCTAAATCAGGTATTAATAAAGGTTTAGATGCAGGTGTTAACGCTGTTAAATCAGGGTGGAATTATGTTAAAAGTGGGTTTAAACGATATTTAATTAGAGGAGAGAGACCATGTTAGAGACTTATGCTACAAATTTAAAGAAGTCGTATTTGAAACCTTTTATTATATTTTTGATTATATTGATTATTTTATTTAATTCTGTGATGATATATTCTACAAATATATGGAATGATATACCCATTTATTTGTATATTACTTATGCTATATGGATGGTATTTAATTTGATTATATTCAAGCAAGATAGTTTTGATAATATTAAAGTTAGTAAGGCAAGCGCTATAAGATATTTGATTATAAATGTAATCTCCGGATATTTGCAACCTATTGCAGTAGCTTCTTGTTATTTAATTGGTATCGTATTCACTCCTTGGAGTGGAATAATTTATTGGATGAATATAATTGGGGCGGTTTTACTTTCTGTTGTTGCAATTTCTATATTTTCAATAAACGAATTTCATATAGTAGTTGATGAAGCCAAAACATCATTAAACTTGTTGGCAATATTGATAAAGCTAGCAAGCTTAGGTTGGTTAGCATATTTAGCTATGACGGTACCGACCACTGCTGAAGAGAATAGTTTTATTTGGGTTAGTATATTATTTTTGCTTTGCATTGATTTACTAATTTTAAGATCCTTCCTAAATTACGCACTCTTCATGGATGAATTACGTAATGGTCCATACAAAATGGAATCCCACCAATCAAATGATTATTAATGTTTCGCGGGAAGCTTAAGTGACACGTCGGTGTTGTGACTTAAGCTTCTTTTTTATATGTCGATTTCTATGTCACATATACATCAATGATTTGTGTCACGGTAATTAACTAAATGATTCTAAATTAAGAATATGATACGTATATAAAGCTTTAATCTTAACAATTTGGTGTCGTTAATTCTTAAATTTTTTATGATTTATCTTTTTTTCGTTGCGTTTTCAAAAATAATGTGACATACTCATATTTATTAGTATGACATATTAAACTATTTGAGGTGAAACAGTATGACGAAATACATTTATGCTTTTGATGAAGGTCAAAAAGACATGAAGGATTTGCTTGGTGGTAAAGGTGCGAATTTATCAGAAATGAAACGTCTTGGCTTACCAGTACCTGATGGTTTTACGATTACAACAGAAGCGTGTATTGAATACTTAAAACAAGGTGAGACACTTCCTGAGACTGTCATCACACAATTAAAAGAACAATTAGAAGCTTTTTCAACACGTACGGGTAAAGCGTTCTCAGATGATCAAAATTTACTTCTTGTATCTGTACGTAGTGGTGCGAAGATTTCCATGCCAGGTATGATGGACACGATTTTAAACTTGGGGCTTAATGATGACAATGTTGAAAAATTAGCACAAAAAACAAATGATGCGCGTTTTTCTTATGACTGTTACCGTCGTTTACTTCAAATGTTTGGTGAAGTCGTTTACAACATTCCGATGCATGCGTTCCATACATATTTTGAAGGCTATAAAAAAGAACATGGTTATGAAACGGATGCGGATATTCCAGCTGAAGGCCTTAAAACCATTTGTGAAAAATATAAAGAAGTCTATGTAGAGGAAGTGTTTAAACCGTTCCCTCAAGAGCCGCTGACACAATTAACTGAAGCGGTTGAAGCGGTATTTAAGTCTTGGGATAACGACCGTGCCCGTGTGTATCGTGATTTAAATGATATTCCACATGATATCGGTACAGCTGTTAACGTCCAAGAGATGGTATTCGGAAATAGTGGCGATCAAAGTGGTACAGGTGTGGCGTTTACACGTAATCCTGTATCTGGTGAAGCGAAACTTTTCGGTGAATATTTATTAAATGCGCAAGGTGAAGATGTCGTAGCGGGTATTCGTACGCCGAAAGACATTCAAACATTAAAAGATCAAATGCCACATGTGCATCAAGAATTTGTAGAGGTTTCTGAACAATTAGAAGCGCATTATAAAGATATGCAAGATATTGAGTTTACGATTGAAAATGAGAAACTCTATATTTTACAAACGCGTAACGGTAAACGTACGGCGAAAGCAGCGATGAAAATTGCGGTAGACCTTGTAGAAGAAGGGGTTATTTCTAAAGAAGAAGCGATGACAAAAGTTGATGTGAAATCAATAGATACACTACTCCATCCGACATTTGAAGAGAAAGCACTCGCAAATGCTGAAGTGGTATCGCAATCTGGTTTACCTGCAAGTCCTGGTGCTGCGGTAGGTCACATCGTCTTTACGGCTGAAGAAGCGAAAGCGCGCGCTGAACAAGGTGAGAAAGTCATATTAATGCGTCCTGAAACGTCTCCAGAAGATATAGAAGGTATGATCGCAAGTGAAGCGATTGTAACGACGCATGGTGGGATGACATCGCATGCGGCAGTAGTTGCTCGTGGGATGGGTAAATGTTGTGTGACTGGATGTTCAAATCTAGAAATCAACACAGTTGAAAAAGTAATCACGTATCCAGGTGGTACGCTGCATGAAGGAGATATGGTATCTGTTGATGGCGCAAATGGTGACATTTACGCTGGTAAAGTTGAAACAACAAACGCAGAGCATAGTGAAGAGTTTGAACAATTTATGCAATGGGCGGAAGATATTGCGCGTCTGAATGTCCGCATGAATGCGGAGACGAAACCTGATATTGAAGCGGGTTACCAATTTAACGCGAAAGGTATTGGTCTTGTGCGTACGGAGCATATGTTCTTTGGTGCAGAGCGTCTTGTTGAAATGCGTCGTTTTATCTTATCTTCAGACGAAGAGACGCGCATCCAAGCTTTAAATCAAATCCGTGAATACCAAACTGAAGATTTTGAACACATTTTCCGTTTATCAGGTGAACGTCCATCGATCGTTCGTTTGTTAGATCCACCATTACATGAATTTTTACCTAAAGCGGGTGAAGAAGTCACGAATGTCGCACAACAGTTAGGCATTTCGGAAGACAAATTGAATAAACGTATCGCAGAACTTCACGAGACGAACCCGATGTTAGGTCACCGTGGTTGTCGTCTTGCGATTACGTACCCAGAATTGTACGTGATGCAAGCAGAAGCGATTATGACAAGTGTGGCACGCTTAAAAGCTGAAGGTATCGCGTGTCAGCCTGAAATTATGATTCCACTCGTATCGACGGTTGAAGAATTTACAACTTTAAAAACACAAATTGTTGAAAGTATTAAAGGGATTGAAGCACAAACAGGTCAATCATTAAACTACCTCATCGGTACAATGATTGAAACACCACGCGCATGTATGGTAGCTGGTGCACTTGCGAAAGAGTGTGATTTCTTTAGTTTCGGTACGAATGACTTAACGCAATTAACATATGGATTCTCACGTGACGATGCGGGTAAATTCATTAATGACTATATCCAAAGTGGCATCTTAGAAGTTGACCCTTTCCAAACGCTCGATGTGAATGGTGTCGGTGCGATGATACAAACAGCGGTAGACCAAGCAAAACAAGCGAAGTCAACGATTAAAATTGGCGTATGTGGTGAACTGGGTGGTGACCCTAAATCCATCCATCACTTCAACGGAATGCAAATTGATTATGTTTCATGTTCACCATTCCGTGTACCTGGTGCGATTTTAGCGACAGCACAAAGTGTTGTGGAAAGCGGGCGATAATGTGACGCAAAAACAACTTACCATTTTTGTTGTGTCGGATTCCATTGGAGAAACGGCACAACGCATGATTCATGCGGTCATTAGTCAGTTTCCAGATTTAACCCAAATCGAAGTGAAGAAATTTTCATTTATAAAAAATGAAGAAGAGTTACTGAATGTCCTAAAATTAGCAGAAACTAAAGGTGCCATCGTGGTCACAACGCTTGTGACAGAAGAATATAACGCAGCGGGTCAAGCGTATGCGAAAGCGCATGGTATTCCTTATGTCGATTATATGTCGCCCCTCATGGCATTAATCGAAGACAAAACCCAATTAGAACCTGCGAAAGAAACAGGACGCATTCGTAAGCTCGATGATGATTATTTTAAACGTATCGATGCGATCGAATATTCCGTGAAGTACGATGACGGCAAACATTTTACGGACATCGGAGAAGCGGATGCGCTGATTGTTGGGGTGTCACGTACATCCAAAACCCCACTCAGCATGTACTTAGCCAATAAAGGGTATAAAATTGCGAATATCCCACTCGTTCCAGAAGTGGGCATTCCAGAAGATGTGTTTAAACATCGTAACTTGAAAGTATTTGGTTTAACTGCAAGCCCTCAATACATCATGAATATCCGCACAGAACGCGTGAAAGTATTGGGCATGAAAGGAAAAGCCAACTACAACGATCTCGAACGTATTAAAAAAGAACTCGCTTATGCCGAGGAAGTTTTTAAACGATTGAATGCGACAGTCATAAATACTGAATATCGCTCAATCGAAGAGTCTGCGTTTTACATTGAAAAATTCCTACAATAACCTATTCCGTTAACGGTCTAAGTGCCTCCACGCTTAGACCGTTCATTTTTGGATTTAAAATTAAATGATATTTTAACAAAGTGTGACAGCAATCATCACTAGACTAAAAAATGTGACACAAGAGATTGATAAATGCGTTATATTATGGTATATTTTCAACAATTCGTTTTTAAAACTTCACCGCTTTAAAGTGAAAGGGAGGTCGTTCTGTGTCTCAACAGTCACAGTGGAAAACATCTACGGGATTTATCCTCGCAAGCGCTGGATCAGCGATTGGGCTTGGCGCAATGTGGAAATTTCCATACATGGCAGGTATGTATGGGGGCGGGGCTTTTTTATTGATGTTTTTAATTTTTACAATACTTGTTGGTTTGCCATTACTGGTTATGGAATTTACAGTTGGAAAGCTTGGGCGTACGTATACGACTGAAATTTACGGTAAATTAACTGAAAAAAAATGGCTCAATGTCATTGGATGGAACGGGAATTTAGCTGTTTTTGTATTATTTGGATTTTACAGTGTTATCGGCGGATGGATTATCATTTATATTGGTATTGTTTTACTTCAATTATTACACATCTTACCGTCATCTTTACGTGATATTCATTTTGAAACGATTATTAGTAATCCCGTTTATACGTTATTCGGTCAATTTATATTTATCGGTTTAACATGTATCATCGTGATGTTAGGAGTTGAAAAGGGACTTGAAAAAGCATCGAAAATCATGATGCCTTTATTGTTTATCTTTTTAATTATCATCGTTGTAAAAGCGTTGTCATTAGATGGTGCTATGAATGGTGTGCGTTATTTATTACAACCGCGTGTTGAAGATATAACGATGGAATCGATGTTGTTCGCATTGGGTCAATCCTTTTTCGCACTCTCACTAGGGACAACTGGGATGATTACGTATGCGAGTTATGCGCCTAAAGCGATGACGATTAAAACATCTGCACTAACGATTGTCGTGATGAACATTGTCATTTCAATTCTAGCCGGTTTAGCTATCTTCCCTGCATTACAAGCATTTGGATATAAACCGGAAGAAGGGCCTGGCTTATTGTTCAAAGTGTTGCCACTCGTATTTGAAAGTATGCAGTTTGGCGCATGGTTTTATTTTGCGTTCTTAATTTTATTTTTATTCGCAGCACTAACGTCTTCCATTTCACTTTTAGAATTGAACGTGTCAAACTTTACGCGGAATGATAACCGCAAACGTCGTAAAGTGGCTTTGATTTTTAGTATCGCAGTGTTTGTCATCAGCATTCCAGCGATGTTGTCTTTTGGTACGCTCAGTCAAGTGACATTTGGGGCAGGGACCATCTTTGATAATATGGACTTTTTAGTTTCTAACCTGTTAATGCCGCTTGGTGCCTTAGCGACAACACTTGTCGTTGGTTATGTCATTGATTTTAAAGCGTTACAAGAAGGGTTCGGTCCTGACCGATTTAAATTCATTTATCCGTGGTACTTTTTGGTGAAGTATATATTACCTTTCGTAATCTTAGCTGTCTTTATTATGCAACTATTATAGTGGCATGAAAGATTTTAATCAGTCCAACGCGCACAAATTCGATATCGCAAAAGCCATCAACGTTCATTTATAAAAATGAATATTGATGGCTTTTTATGTACCGAGATTTACTGATATATTTTATGGTCACTCCAAGGTAAACTGCCTGTTTGGGCGAAAGTGGTTAAATCTTTCATCATGTTTTGGCATACATAGAAATCATGAGGCCGTAGTGTCAAACCGTGTGCAGCTAATATTTCAAGTTGACCAAACCAAAATGGTACATCGAGGATATGATAGCTTGTGGCATAATCTGGATGATCGTGACGAGACCATGCAAATGTTGCAGTCCATGTCTTGGTAGATGCGGACAGCGCTTTTGTAAGTGCACGAATAGGACGATGAAAGTAATGTGTGGTAATCCAATTGCGTTGTTGCGCTGCGGTTTGAATGTGCGAAGGATGCGGGACGTCTAAACCATTTCGTTCGGCTACTTTTTGAAATTGCTTGGGGTCTAACGTGTGTTTTTCTGATTTAATATAAATATCTCCTTCAGATTCCGTATGAACGATGTATACCGGCAGTCTTAAATGTTCAAAACTGTTATCAAATGCTTCTGTTTTAATAGGTGCGTATAAGCATTCAAGTCCTTTTGATTTTCCATACATCATTTGGTGATGCGCCATGAGCGTTAAAATTTGATTGGATGTCAGAGATGGCCATGGTATTGAAGGGAAGTGAGTCTGTTTTAACGCTTGAAATTCTTGGGCTTTTAAAGTCGAAGTGTCATATGTCATCCACTGTAAGGCACCACTTAATAAAACGGCACGATGGATAAGTGGTCGCGATACAGGATGGCATAGTAGAGCTTGTATACTCATTGCGCCTGCAGACTGCCCCATTGCGGTCACACAATGGGGATCACCACCAAAAAAGGCGATGTGGTCATGTACCCATTGAAAAGCACACTGTTGATCAGATAAACCTAAATTGTTATCCCATTTGGTATTGATTTCAGACCAGTTTAAAAAGCCTAATGCACCGACACGGTAATTAAACGTAACGACAATAACATTGTGCTGTGCTACAAGGTGATGAGGGTGGTACATGTCAAGTGAGCTATGACCGTTTACAAAACTACCGCCATAAACATACACAATTACAGGCAAGCGATCGCTTTGCGTTGTCCCCTGTGGTCGCCAAATATTAAGCGTTAAACAATCTTCGTGTTGCGAATAATGTTGTGCTCTAAGGTTGAAAAAAGATTCTAAGCTGTTAGGAGGTTGGATAGGGACGGCACTCAAGTCCGTAGCTTCAAACCCATCTAAGTGATAAGAATACGGTCGGGATGTTTGATAGCGCAAGTCACCTAATGGAGGCATAGCATAAGGAATCCCTTTAAATACATCATACTTTGAATGCGTTTCCCCATAGATAGTACCTAAATTTGTTTCAACATCAATCAATGAATTCACCTCTATTCTAAGTATTGCGTCGCTAATTTAGGATTTTGATAAATAGCCATACCGGTCTTTAGTTTTCTAAAACCGCATTGCGTGTAAAAAGCTTCATTACCAAGCGTACTAATTAAATGAATACATGAAACATCACCTATATCTTGCATTAATTGTGTAACAATGTGATGACCGATACCTTGGCGATGATAGTGAGGATGCACCACGATGTCATAAATGGCAGCATTGAATACACCATCGGACAAAGCGCGTCCGCAACCGATTAAGCTGTCTTCTTTATATGCCAAAACAATATGTGTACTTTTCTTATAAATGGCAGTGATTTTTTCAGATGTATGCCCATGCCAACCTACAGAGGCGTATAAGTTAAAAAGTGATTTTATATCTTGAGTGTGTAAACGCTCTTTAGAAACAATGTTCAATTTGTGACACCTCTTTTTTATTTTTAGTATAACGTAAATTTACGTTCTATATTATCTGAATTATTTGAATATAATTGAAATAATTGAGATTAATTGAATTGATGCATTCCATATACTATAATTCATATTTGTAAACTAAGGATTAGGGATGGAGCGATATGACAACTAAAGTATTAGACTTAATAGGACACACACCGCTTGTGCGTTTATCAAATTATAGTACGAATGATGTACAAATTTATGCGAAATTGGAAATGTTCAATCCAGGAGGAAGTATAAAGGATCGATTAGGCAAACATCTTATTGAACAGGCGTTAAACAAAGGGACATTACATAAAGGGGGCACAGTGGTCGAAGCGACCGCTGGTAATACAGGTATTGGATTGTTAATGGCAGCGAAACCATACGAGGTGCAATGTGTGATTTTCGCACCTGAAGGGTTTGCGGAAGAAAAAATGACTGTCATGCGTGCATTAGGTGCTACAATTTATCGCACGCCGAATAAAGATGGGATGACGGGCGCAAGACATGCTGCACAAGCATATGCAAAACAACATCATGCCTATTATACGAATCAATTTGAAACAGTTGAAAATCCTAAGGCATACCAATATACTTTAGCGTCAGAAATTTTAAATGAAGTTCCTGATGTGGACTATTTTGTTGCAGGTGCAGGGTCAGGTGGGACCTTCTCAGGAGTAGCAGAGCGCTTTGTCTCTCAAGGTATTCGTTGCGTTGTAGTAGAACCTCAAGGCTCTATATTAAGCGGACAAGCCAAAGACAAACATGATACGGAGGGCATCGGCGTAGAAACGTGGCCGACATTTTTGAATCGAGCGTGGATTGATCAGGTAGAAGTCGTATCTGATACAAAAGCATTTCAGCATGTGAAAGATTTGGCACGTTATGAAGGTTTACTTGTCGGTAGTTCGTCAGGTGCTGCATTAGAAGGGGCACTTCAAACTGCTAAGCGACTACAAAAGGGGAAAATTGTCGTCGTCTTTCCAGATGGTAGTGACCGATATATGTCTAAAAATATTTTTACGTATGGAGGAATAGAAAATGCATAAAAAAACGTTATTGATTCATGGTGGTCATACGACAGATCCATATACGGGAGCGGTAACAACGCCGATTTATCAAACAAGTACTTATGAACAAGATGCGATCGGTGAGTTGCGACAAGGATATGAATATTCACGTTCTGCGAATCCAACACGTACGTCTTTAGAATCCGCGATTGCAGCACTTGAACATGGATCGCATGGTTTTGCGTTTGGTTCAGGTATGGCAGCGATTAGCGCAGTCATCATGTTGTTGGAGCAAGGAGACCATATTATTGTTGGGTCTGACGTATATGGTGGCACGTATCGTGTTATGACGAAAGTGTTCAACCGTTATGGGATTGAATTTGATTTTGTGAATACGACAAATATTGATGACGTGTCTTCTAAAATTAAGGATAATACGAAAATGGTATTTATTGAAACACCATCGAATCCGTTATTACGCGTGACGGATATTGAAGCGGTCAGTCAATTAGGGAAACAACATGGCTTAATTACTGTGGTTGATAATACCTTTATGACGCCGTACTATCAAACGCCGTTAACACTTGGAGCAGATATCGTGGTACACTCAGCTACCAAATATTTAGGTGGCCACAGTGATGTTGTTGCGGGCCTTGTGGTCGTGAATGGTACGACACTTGCAGAACAAATTGGTTTTATACAAAATTCAACAGGAGGCGTTCTCGGTCCACAGGACAGTTATTTACTCGTTCGTGGGATGAAAACATTAGGATTACGTTTGGAACAAATTGAACGTAACGCTTTAGCTATTGTGGAGATGTTAAAACAACATGACGCCGTAGTGAAGGTCTATCATCCAAGTATAGAAGGTCACTTGAACAGAGACATTCATCAAAAACAAGCAGACGGAATGCCAGGTATCGTGTCGTTTGAAGTGAAGGATGTGGAAACTGCTAAAAAACTAGTAACGCAAACACAATACTTTACATTAGCTGAAAGTTTAGGGGCTGTTGAAAGTTTAATTTCAGTGCCAAGCCTAATGACGCATGCATCGATTCCAGCAGAAGTGCGTGCGAAAGAAGGCATTGCCGATGGCCTGGTTCGATTATCACTTGGAATTGAAGATACTGCTGACTTAGTAGCAGATTTAAAACAAGCGCTAGATGCCTAAGTAGGATGCATATTATAAATAAAAACACTGCCTTCAATATTCTGTTATAAAGGAATGTTGAAGGCGTTTTTGTATTTGTATGATAGTGACGTTGGTCAAAGGGTATGAATGATTACAACATAGTTACTAGAGATAACGCAATAAAGGGTGTGATATCTTAAATATTCTGTAATATTTCAATTGTTACAAGATATGCTTAATTTATGTCTAAAGAAAATGCCGTTAAACCCTTTAAAAATATAAATCGAAGTGGCAACACTCATTTCAAACGTAAATTAGGTGGGAATATTTGTAATAAGAATGTTATATAACGGATATATGTTTTTCGCAAAGGTCTGTGTATAATAAATTTGTATATCAGTAAAAGTAAACTTATTTCACTATTTAGGAGGGGAAGCGCGTGCGTAAAAAAATAATCGCAGCGGTGATTGGGACATCGGCTGTATCTGCTATCGCTGCTCACGATGCTGATGCTGCAACGTATCGTGTACAAGCTGGCGATTCGTTATGGTCTATTGCCAATCAATTTAACATTACTATCGCTCAACTTAAGTCTTACAACGGTTTAACTTCAAATTTAATTTTCCCAGATCAAGTTTTAAAAGTTTCAGGTGGCAGAACGTCATCTAACACATCTCGAGTAACGAATACTGGCGGTTCAAGTTCAGGTTCTACGTACACGGTACGTAGCGGGGATACACTTTCTTCAATCGCAGCACGTTACGGTACATCTTATACGAACATTATGCGTTTAAATGGTTTAACAAGCACTTTGATTTACCCAGGACAAACGTTAAAAGTAAGCGGCAGTGCGACGACACCATCACGTCCATCAACACCGCCACGTCGACCATCAAGTCCGTCAACTTCAGGTTCGACAACGTATACAGTTCAAGCGGGGGATTCATTGTCTTTAATCGCAGCGCGTTATGGTACAACGTATCAAAATATTATGGCATTGAATGGTTTAACGTCATTCTTAATTTTCCCAGGACAGACACTAAAAGTAAGTGGTTCAGCATCAACGCCTTCTACACCAAGCCAACCATCGACACCTGGCTATTATTCTCCAGTATTTAATCATTCAAATTTATACGACTGGGGTCAATGTACTTGGCACGTGTTTAATAAACGTTTGGCAGCTGGTAAAGGCATCAGTACGTACTGGTGGAATGCGAACGCTTGGGATGACAATGCCGCACGTGATGGCTATACAATCAACAATCGTCCAGCAGTGGGTTCAATTTTACAAACAGATATTGGCTTCTATGGTCACGTTGCATACGTTGAGCGTGTGAACGCAGACGGCAGTATTTTAGTTTCAGAAATGAACTATAGTGCGAGCCCAGGTATTCTCACATATCGTACGATTCCTGCTTATAGCGTAGCGCAATTTAAATATATTCATTAATTGATCAATATCACGGTGAGTCTCAACGACGTGGATGTTTCTACGTTAGAAGGACTCATCGTTTTTTGCGTTTCACTTTTAAACTGCACGCGGGACCATATACTCCTACATGTTTGGTTGGTGTGTATTTATACGATATTAATATTTAAAACAGTAATATACTAAAACAGCCTTCAAAATTCTTAGTGTGAATTTTGAAGGCTTTAAGCGCATGTTGTATTTAAGATGCTTTAATTGTTTTATAACGTTCTAATGATGATTTTAATTGGCGACCTAATGAGAGTAGTGACCAAGCCTTGGCAATACTACTTTTTGCACCGAATGTAAGATAAAAATCAAGCAACATATCGCCAACCCCAATACCTAACGATAAATAGCTTAATTGTTTATTTTTGTTTTTAAAGTTCGATTCATTGTATGAGTCAATGGCAACAGTTGCACTTGAAAGTACGAATGAAACGGCACTTAATGTTGAATTATCTTTTTTAGACATAATCATTCTCCTTACGCTAACATAGTCTTTGTAATAGTATAACATTTCAAAATGGAATGTCATCTGTAACGGAAATCCGTCTCTAGTAGTATACCCACATACATCCAATTTATGATGGTAAAATGAATGATATTTTCATATCATTTTGTTAGAATAAATCACATAATAATAAGGGAATGTTTTTATAACAACTTAATATTATAAAGAGAACAAGGAGTATCAAATAATGAAAAACATCTCAAAAACTTTATTAGCAACTGGGTTATCTGTTGGCATGATCGTAGGTGCGACTAGTGCTGTGAGTCATAGTACGGAGGCACAAGCGGCTTCAACGCAACCCCAAACACCTTATTATACGTATAATGGACAATTTAATATACCGAATAATAACGCATTAGAAGATAAAAACTTTTATGCTGGTTTAAAGGCCGATCAATTTATATTTAATGGATTAAAAGTGGGTCAATCAACGAAAGCTGATGTTTTTAAAGCGTTAGGTTCTGATTTCAAAAAATATTATGGTAAAAAAGACTTAACGTTCTTTGAAAAAAACGGTGTCATTGTTGGTTTTGATCACAACAATAAATTAGTAAATCTTACATTACGTATTAATCATATTAAAAATAGTACGACATCGATTGAACATCATGTGAAAAAAGGTGAAGTGTACAATACTAAAACAACTGAAGTGGCATTTTATCCTGGTAATTCAATCGTTATTAAAGCGAAATAACGCGTATTTAGTATATATAAATAAATACGTCTTAGAGTTAAAAAATAGCCTTCAAAATTTATCACTCGATAAATTTTGAAGGCTATTCGTTTGGTTTGAGCGGTACTTATTCAATATAACGTGCGAGATGTTTTGCGGTGACAGAGTTTTGAATATGAAAGAGGTCGTGTGGAGGACTACTATATAAAATATGTCCGCCTTGCGTGCCAGCCCCCGGCCCTACATCAATGAGCCAATCCGCTTGCGTCATCATTGTTAAATTGTGTTCAATCAGAATGACTGTATTGCCGTCTTTGATCAATTGTTCAAATCGAGACTGTAAAATTGGAATATCGTCTTCATGTAAGCCGGTTGTAGGTTCGTCAAAAATAAACACGTGATTGGACATTTTTTCTGTTAAATAACGGCTTAATTTAACCCGCTGCATTTCACCGCCCGAAAGTGTATCTAATGATTGACCTAGCGTCATGTAATAAAGGCCTGTAGATTGTAGAGCTTTAAGGCGAGACGCAATTGTTGGTTCTTTTTCAAACAGGGTGATCGCTTCTTCGACCGTTAGAGCTAAAACATCCGCAATTGACTTACCTTCCACTTTGGCATCTAAGACCTCTTGCTTATAGCGTGTCCCACCGCACACTTCACATACTTGTGAAAAATCAGGCATAAATGCGAGTTCGGTTTTGAGCACGCCTTTACCATTACAATTGGGACATGCACCTTCTGAATTATAACTAAACATACCTTTTTTTAGACCCGTTGCTTTACTAAAAAAGTCGCGTACTTCATCAAAGACATCCATATAGGTGAGCAAGTTCGACCGGTTAGACGCATGTACAGGGTTTTGATCAATAAATATGGCATTTGGCTCTCTTTCAAACCCAGCTTTGATTAAAGAGCTTTTACCAGAACCTGCGACACCAGTGAGCACCGTGAGCGCCTGTTTCGGTATTTTAACTGAGACGTCATTTAAATTATTACGTGAGATGTGATTTAACGTATACCAATCCTTGTAATGGGTCGGTGTATGCGTTTTTAATTGATGATGGCGTGTTAATGCACGTCCTGTGTCAGTATCGGATTTTAATAAGTCACGATATGTGCCTTCAAAGGTAACATTGCCACCATTTTTGCCAGCGCCCGGTCCGATATCTATGACATGATCAGCGATTTTAATAACATCGGGATCATGTTCAACGATGATGACACTGTTGCCTTTATCACGTATGTTTAACATAATTTGATTAATCTTTTCAATGTCTTCAGGGTGCAATCCAACACTTGGCTCATCAATGATATAGACTAAATCGGTAAGCGGGCTATTTAAATGACGAATCAGTTTGATGCGCTGGGATTCACCCCCTGAAAGGGTTGTCGTTTCACGCCCAAGTGTTAAATAATTCAATCCAATATCATTGAGCGCTTCAAGTTGTGTCAATAAAGGTTGGATGATAAATGCAGCTTTATCGCTTTGAATCGTTTTTAAAAATGGAATGGTTTCTTCTATGGTTAATGCAGTAAATTCTGCGATGTTCATACCATTGATTTTACAACGAAGTACTTTCTGATTTAGCCGTTGTCCGTTACATGTAGGACATTGATGTGTGGTGACAACACGTTGTACGTCTTTTAAAAATCGTTTCTTCTCAAAATTGTCATTAATCAAAAATGAGCGTCGGAACCGATGGATTAAACCTTCGAACTTGGCTGTTCTTGGCCAGTTGGAAGGCGGATTTTTAAGTGTAGTCGGCTCTGTATATAAGAAAGTGTGCATTTCTTCTTCTGTATAATCTTTTAATTTTTTGTCGTTATCAAAAAGACCTGAATAGCGATAACGTTTTCCTCGCCAGCTGTCCGGTTTAAATGATGGGAAGTTAATCGCGCCTTCATTGAGCGATTTTTCATAATCTAATAACTCATTTAAATCAATGTCTTCAACATAGCCTAATCCTTGGCAAGTTTCACACATTCCATTTGGGTTATTAAAGGAAAAGACATCCGAATAACCTACAAATGGTTCGCCAATCCGTGACCATAATAAGCGAACGGAGGCATAAATGTCAGAAATCGTTCCCACGGTTGATCGTGAATTACCGCCAAGTCGCTTTTGATTAATAATCATGGCTACGGGCAAGTTTTCAATTTGGTCTACATCTGGTTTATCATAGTGTGTTAATTGATGTTGGATGTAGCTAGAGTACGTTTCGTTTAATAAGCGCTCAGATTCAGCCGCAATGGTACTAAAAATGAGAGAGGATTTACCTGACCCTGAGCGACCAGTAACAACTGTGAGTTGATGTTTTGGAATCGCTACGTGAATATTTTTTAAATTGTTTTGACGTGCGCCGCGTATGTGTATATGCGTCATGACATTCACCTCCATGTTCTTTTACCCTAATGGCGTCATCTCATGTACGGCTATTAAATGAAATAGGTAATCGGTGATGATTGTGAATGAGCCAAGCAGTAATTGCAGCAGTTATTGGTATACATATGGCGATGGCAATACCACCAAGAACGATGGTTATCAGTTCTTGGACGAATAGTTTGGCATTAATGAGATGCCCAAAGTGATAGTGTAAATTAAAAAACCAGAATACGAGTGTCATTGAACCACCAATAAAAGCTAAATAAATGGTATTGGCAGAAGTTGCCAAAATTTCACGGCCAACACGCATTCCAGATTCAAATAATGCGCGTGAAGAAAGTGATGGATTTGTTTCATGAAGTTCATACATTGGTGAACTGATGGTAATTGCTAAGTCAATTACTGCCGCAATCACTGCAAGAATCACGACGAAAATCATGAATTGTTCCATATCAATACCGATATTCATTGAAAAAATATACGTCTCATCTTGTTCTTCTTGGGTGAAACCTTGTAGATGTCCGAAATGAATCGATAAATATATCGCTGCAAGCATAATGACGGTTGTGACAATGCTTGCGATAAACGCTGCGAAAGTTTTAATGTTAAAACTATTGAGTGCGAATAAGTTTATCGCTGCTACGATAATACAAAAAATTAGCGTTACGATATAAATAGGTATACCAAAAATCATCATTATAATTGCGATGACGAGCAATATAAAATTTAAAAATAATGTACCGAAAGCGATAGCGCCCGATTTACCGCCAAATATCAACATTAATAAAAATAAAATCAGCGCTAAAACGACGACTGCGTTCATGTGCGGTCACCTCTTTCCCAAAAATGCCACAGTTGCATCAGTGCAATGGTAATCGGAATCGTTAACACAATGCCGATGCCACCTGTAATCGCACGTGCAATTTCTAAAGACCAGTTCATGGAAATACTGTATGTGAGTGTATTTGCATTTTTTAAATATAGAAGCAATAGTGGGAGACCGCCCGCTAAATATGAAAATAGCAATATGTTCGTCATGGTCCCCATAATATCACTACCAATATTACGTCCCGCTAAAATCCAGCGTTTACGTGAAATATGTGGGGAGCGTTGCATAATTTCATACATACCACTCGATATCGTAATGGCTACATCCATGACTGCACCGAGTGAACCTACCATCACAGATGCTAAAAAGATGAGATGGGGTGGCAATGTTAAAAAACTCATCGTTTCATATTTAATACCTTCTGCGTGCGTCAACATAATCACTACCCATGACAAGCCGACCGAAAGCCAGGTGCCGAGTAACGTACTAATGATTGTTACTATGGTACGTTTCGTCCATCCAATAACGAGCCAGAGTGTTATCGCGGTTGCGATGAGTACAGCAATACTCATGAGCATAAATAAATTAAGATGAGTATATGCATTATAGAGTGCGATTGCTGATAATATTGCTATCGTATTTAATACGATTGATAAAATGGATTGTACACCAACGCGGTGCCCTACAATTAATAATGCGATGGCAAATACACTCAATAACGTTGCGACAAGCGTATCCCGTTTTTTCTCTTGAATATAATGGTCGTGTGCGTGTTTACCGAGATGGAGCAACACTTTGTCTCCAGGATGATAGGCTTGTTCTTCTGTTTTAGATTGATTGTACGGGTGATGGACGGTAATCGTTTTACCTTCATCTTTCGTGTTTAGTAATTCAATATGTAGCGTATCTGTATACTTAATGTCTTTATTTTTATGTTCATCGATTGACGTTTCTTTATGATGTTTGACGACTTCAGTGACTTTTCCAATCGGAGTCGAATAAAAGCGTGCGTTAAAACATGTGAATACAATGACGGCTATTGCTAAAATCACTGTAATCAATAACGTCAACAAAAATGAGCGATGCGATTGAAATCGTGTCATAAATGTCTCCTTTTAATGATAAGTTGCATGTTGTTGTAAGTGTGAGATAAGCATGTTAATCATTTTCAAATGGTCCGCGTGTGCATAGTCTTTACGATATACGAGTGACACCGTCTTTCGCATATCGGTATGTGATAATGAGATTTTAGACCATTGATGAGTATGACTATATAGATTTATATAAGATGGTGCAACGACAAAGCCCTTTTCACGTTGTAAGATAAAGCGTGCGAATTGTGTTACTTTACATTGATAAACGGGATGTACTGCATGGGTGTGTAGATAGTTTTTAAAGTCTTCGGATACGGGTTCATGAATGTAAAGTTGATGTTTTAAAATATGTGACATCGGTGGATTCGGGACGGTCATTAATGGATGATGTGGTGGACCGTATAAAACGTACGTTTCTTCAAATAGTGGGTGGTGCTCAAATTGCGCATCTGCAATCCCTTCATTGGTGATGGCAATATCAATTTCATTGCTGACTAAAGCCGTTTTGATGTCTTGTGCTTTAAGTAAGGTAGGAATGATGGAGATTGCCATCTCAGTTTCAATTTTATCTAACACTTGCGGTAAAATTTGGCCAACGGCACCATCTATATATCCCAACATCACTGTACTTGAACGGATCTCTTGTTGCATTTGAAAATAGTCTAATGTTTGATCCACTTGTTCTAAAATAGGACGCGCAGCATTAAGTAGATGTTTCCCTTCGGTCGTTAAATATACATTGCGCCCTTTACGGTGGAATAAAGCAGTACCTAATTCGCTTTCTAAATTACTAATGTGACGGCTAATGGCTGATTGCGCGACATTCAATTCTAAAGCGGCTTCAGATATATGTTCTCTTTTAGCAACTTCTACAAAATACTTTAATTGTTTTAGTTCCAACGTTCTCCCCCCATTTATATCCATATTATCTCAAAACGAGATGGATTTCATCTCAATTATATATTGATGTGATAAATGAGTATCTATATAGTTGATTGTATTACTGAAGAGAGGTGTCAGAAATGTCTAACAATTTATCGTATGCTCAAAATGGACTCTATGATGCGCGTGAAGAGCATGACGCGTGTGGCATTGGCTTTTATGCCAATATGGATAATAAACGTTCGCACCATATTGTGGAAAAATCATTAGAAATGCTGCGTCGACTTGATCATCGTGGAGGCATTGGTGCAGACGGTATTACTGGTGACGGTGCTGGCATAATGACTGAAATTCCATATGCGTATTTCAAGTCGGTGGTGGCACTGGATTTACCCCAAGAAGGGGATTATGCAGTGGGTATGTATTTCGCTAACGAAGACATTTCTCAATCTAAGCACCACCCTAAAATTGCCCGTATTTTTGAAGGGGAGGGGTTGGCGCTTCTCGGTTACCGAGATGTTCCGGTAGATGTCACTTGTCTGGCACCACACGTTGCCAAAACGATGCCTACCATTCAACAACTGTTCGTGGTCAATCGCTCAGCGAAACATTTTGATCGTGCACTTTATCTCGCGCGTAAACAAATTGAACATTATAGTAGTAAAGAAAAAATAGGTATCTATTTTACGAGTTTGTCTCGACGTACCATTGTATATAAAGGATGGCTGCGTTCAGATCAGATTAAAGTCTTATATGTCGACTTACAACAAGCGACGTATGTTTCAAAATTCGGATCAGTACATTCACGCTTTAGTACGAATACGTTTCCGAGCTGGGAGCGGGCACATCCGAATCGTTTGTTAATGCATAATGGGGAAATTAATACAATTCAAGGTAATGTGAACTGGATGCGTGCCCGTCAAAAACGTTTAATTCAAACGGTATTTGGTACAGATGCGCATAAAGTGCATCGCATCTTGGATGAATCTGGCAGTGACTCGGCCATCGTTGATAATGCCCTTGAATTTTTAAGTTTAGCGATGCCTCCAGAACAAGCAGCGATGTTGCTTATTCCAGAGCCGTGGTTGTACAACGAGAGCAATGATCCCAATGTGCGTGCCTTTTATGAATTTTATAGTTATCTCATGGAACCGTGGGATGGACCGACGATGATTTCGTTTTGTGATGGGGATAAACTCGGTGCGTTAACAGACCGAAATGGCTTGCGTCCAGGGCGTTATACGATTACAACAAATAACGAAATTATTTTCTCGTCTGAAGTCGGTGTCGTAGATGTTGATGAGACAGAAGTGGCGTATAAAGGACAATTAAATCCAGGGAAATTATTGCTTGTTGATTTTAATGAACATCAAGTCATCGGAAACGAAGCGTTGAAACAAACCATTGCATCTCAACAACCCTACGCACAATGGTTATCAGATGAACGTATTATTCTCGATATAGACCACATCCCATATCAAGGGTTAAATGTGTCTGATGAAACTGTGTTTCGAATGCAACAACGCTTTGGTTACACGAAAGAAGATATTGATAAATATTTAACTGAGTTAATAACGGGTGGAAAAGACCCGATTGGTGCTATGGGGTATGATGCGCCACTTGCTGTATTAAATGAACAACCGGAGTCTCTATTTAATTACTTTAAGCAACTTTTTGCGCAAGTAACCAATCCGCCTATTGATGCCTACCGTGAAAAAATCGTCACGAGTGAGCTCACATATTTAGGTGGGGAAGGCAACGTACTTAAACCAGGACCAGATGCACTGAAGCGAGTGCAATTAAAACACCCTGTGTTAACAGAACATCAATTGCAACATATTGCATCATATGCGTTAAAAACGGCTTATTTTTCAACGGGATACACAGAAAACTTAAAAGAGGCGTTAAACAATTTGGGGAAAGCTGTGATTGAAGCAGTACAACAAGGGGTAGAAGTCGTCGTTTTAGAAGACAAATCTGTGAGCGAGGCAACGCAATTTGCGATGCCAATGTTACTTGCGGTCAGTCATATTCATCAATTACTTATTCGCCATGACCTTCGTATGCAAACCAGTATCGTTGCGATGTCTGGAGAAATGCGTGAAGTTCACCATTTAGCTTGTCTTGTAGGCTACGGAGCAAATGCAGTCGTACCGTATTTAGCGCAAAAAACGATTGCCGATTTAACTGAAAACAACCGGATACAAGGGGACGTTGCGTCTAATGTGGCGCAACTGAATACGATTTTTTCAGAAGGACTTATAAAAGTGATGGCGAAAATGGGGATCTCCACGGTACAAAGTTATCATGGGGCACAAATTTTTGAAGCGGTTGGTTTAGGAGACGATGTGATTGAGCATTATTTCCCAGGAACACCGTCCAAACTGTCGGGCATTTCATTAGCGACCTTGGATGTTGAAAATAAACGCCGTCAAACCATTGACCAGCCTTATTTACAACCAGGCAGTACATTCCAATGGCGCCAACAAGGCCAGTATCACACATTTAATCCAATGACTATCCAGTTATTACAACATGCGTGTCGCGACAATGACTATGAAAAGTTTAAGCAGTTTTCAGAAGTTGCGAACCATCATACGGCAAGTCATTTGCGAGACTTGTTTGATTTTAAAACGCAATCAAGTATTCATTTAGATGAAGTTGAGCCTGTGGAAACGATTGTCAAACGTTTTAAAACAGGGGCGATGAGTTATGGTTCGATTTCTCAAGAAGCGCATCAAACATTAGCAGAAGCGATGAACCGTCTAGGTGGGAAAAGTAATAGTGGTGAAGGTGGCGAAGCACTTGAACGTTATACGGTGTCCGAAGATGGGGCGGATTATAAAAGTGCGATTAAACAAGTGGCATCAGGTCGCTTTGGTGTGACCAGTCATTATTTACAACATGCTAAAGAAATTCAAATTAAAGTTGCACAAGGCGCTAAACCAGGCGAAGGGGGACAACTTCCGGGGACAAAAGTATATCCTTGGATTGCTGAAGTAAGGGGATCAACACCAGGTATTGGTTTAATTTCACCCCCACCACATCATGATATTTATTCTATTGAAGACTTAGCTCAGTTGATTCATGATTTAAAAAATGTGAATCGCCAAGCCGACATTACGGTAAAACTCGTATCAAAATCAGGGGTAGGTACGATTGCCGCAGGTGTGGCGAAAGCTTTTGCAGATAAAATAGTGATTTCTGGATACGACGGAGGTACAGGAGCTTCCCCTAAAACGAGTATTCAACATGCTGGATTGCCATGGGAATTAGGATTAGCAGAAACGCATCAAACACTGATGCTCAATGGATTGCGTTCACGCGTACGCCTTGAGACAGATGGTAAGTTACTCACAGGCCGTGATGTAGCCTATGCTGCTGCTTTAGGTGCAGAAGAGTTCGGTTTTGCAACAGCACCACTCGTAGTACTAGGTTGTATTATGATGCGTGTATGTCATAAAGATACGTGTCCTGTCGGTATCGCAACACAAAATGGAGATTTACGCGCACTCTTTACAGGCAAAGCAGATTATGTGGTTCATTACATGCACTTTGTGGCGCAAGAATTACGTGAAATTTTAGCGGAACTCGGTTTACGTTCAGTAGATGAACTTGTGGGTCGAACGGATTTATTAACACCTTCTTATAAAGCGCGTAAGCATCCAAAAGCGCGTGAACTGAATTTAAATGCATTACTACATCAAAATGAAGGGGACCGTACGAAGTCTATCGAACAACAACACGGACTAGAGCATGGATTTGATCTTACTGAACTTTTACCTGCAACGCGTCAAGCTATTGAGCGTGGTGTACCTTTTAGCGGTACGTTCACAATAGGTAATGAACAACGTAATGTCGGTGTCATTACAGGGAGTGAGATAACACAACAACACGGTTTAAAAGGGCTTGAACCTAATACGATTAACGTGTATACAACAGGTCATGCGGGTCAAAGCTTAGGTGCATGGATTCCGCAAGGGCTTGCGTTACATCACACCGGAGATGCAAACGATTATGTCGGTAAAGGTCTATCTGGTGGACAAATCGTCGTGAATGCGCCTAATGAAGCGCGCGAACGTGACATTATCGTTGGTAACGTATGTTTTTATGGCGCAACGAGCGGAAGTGCATATATTAACGGCCGTGCAGGTGAACGTTTTTGCATCCGTAATAGTGGCGTGAATGTTGTGGTCGAAGGTTTTGGAGATCACGGATTAGAATATATGACTGGTGGACGTGTTGTGATATTAGGAGACGTCGGTAAAAACTTCGGTCAAGGGATGAGTGGTGGTGTGAGCTACATTTTCCCTTCAGATGTTGGGGCGTTTAAAGCGGCACATGCGTTAAATACATTAGATTTTGATGCTGTAACGGATGCTAAAGAAGCCGAAATGTTGAAGCAAATGTTAGCCAATCATGTAACGTATACGCAAAGTACAAAAGCGCAACGTATTTTAGAAAATTTTGAGGCACAGCTCGCAAATTGTATTAAAGTGATTCCGAAAGATTATAAACGTATGATGCAAAAGATTTATCATTATGAACAAAATCAAGGCCGTCAAGAAGCCTTGTTGTCGGCGTTTAATGATCAATCTGATTTCGCTGTATCAAGTTTAGATACGACGATTTCGGTTTACTAAAGGAGGTCTTATAATGGGTGAATTTAAAGGATTTATGAAATATCCAAAACGAAAGCTTGATGAGTTGCCTTTGACGGACCGAATTGCGAATTTTGAACCGTATCAGTCTCGATTTACAAATGGGGATGCACAACAACAAGGGGCACGATGTATGGACTGCGGCACACCGTTCTGTCAAACTGGTGTTCAAATTGAACGTGAAACGCTCGGTTGTCCGCTAGGCAATTATATACCAGAATGGAATGATTTAGTATATCGCGGTGATTTCAAAACGGCGTATGAGCGCTTGTCAGAAACAAACAACTTTCCAGATTTTACTGGCTACGTGTGTCCTGCACCTTGTGAAGCCTCATGTGTGATGAAAATCAATCGAGATGCTGTGGCCATAAAGGGGATCGAACGTACCATTATAGATGAAGCTTTTGAAAATGATTGGGTAAAGCCACGCGTGCCACACGCACGTATCGACCAAAAAGTAGCCATTATTGGGAGTGGTCCTGCTGGATTGGCAGCGGCTGAAGAATTAAATGCGTTAGGATATTCGGTAGATATCTTTGAAAAACAAGCACAACCAGGGGGCTTATTGACATATGGCATCCCCAATATTAAATTGGGTAAAGATGTTGTATTTCGACGCATTGATTTGATGAAAGCAGCAGGCATTCGTTTCCATTGTAATCTTGAAGTGGGAAAAGATTTGACAAAATCGGAGTTGGATCGTACGTATGATGCGGTTGTCGTGTGTACCGGTGCTGAAAAACCAAGAGACTTACCTTTAGAAGGACGTATGGGGTTAGGGATTCATTTTGCGATGGATTATTTAACTGAACAGACACAATTGTTACTTGGAGAAACGTCACAACAAACCATTTCTGCTAAAGGGAAAAATGTGGTCGTTATTGGTGATGGTGACACAGGAGCTGACTGTGTTGCAACGGCATTACGTGATGGATGCAAATCGGTCGTTCAATTTAATCGTAAAGCCAAAAAGCCTGAGCGTTTTGAAATGAACTATAGTTGGCCATTTCCTGAACCTGTTTTGAAAAAAGATTATGCGCATCAAGAATATGAAGCGAAATTTGGTGTGGAACCACGCGCGTACGGGATTCAAACCATGCGTTTTGACATTGATGATATGTTCCATGTACGTGGCATTTATGCGCAAGTACAACGAGATCAAGCAGATGGCTCGCTTGTGGGAGATGATCGTGAAATTTTAATTCCAGCTGACCTTGTGTTATTGGCGATTGGTTTTGAAGGGGTAACGTCTCAAATTACACAAGCGCTTGACCTTAAAGTGAATCGCCAAAAGATTGTTGCGAATACGCAAGACTATAAAACGAATCAAGCTAAATATTTCGCGGCTGGTGATGCACGTCGTGGGCAAAGTTTAGTCGTTTGGGCAATTAAAGAAGGGCGTGAAGTCGCTGTTTCTGTCCATGAACATCTAAAGCGCAAAACTTTTGTTTAATTTTTGTAAAATTTTTGTTGACATTGTGTGCGGGCTATAATATTATATTTTATGTGCTCGTAACACGGAGGAATACCCAAGTCCGGCTGAAGGGATCGGTCTTGAAAACCGACAGGGGCTTAACGGCTCGCGGGGGTTCGAATCCCTCTTCCTCCGCCATTATAAGTAAAATCCAAGACTAATAGATATAAAAGCCAAATGTTTAACGCGATTTGAACATTTGGCTTTTTTACGTTGTTGAAAAATGTGTGATTGAAGTCGCCTTTTAAACTAACTAAATGTTAAAAAGGTGACGTCGCTATGAGTCAAAACGAAAGTGTTTAAATGAACAAAGTATAAAAAAGTAGTTGAATTAAAAATGACGTCGTTCATTATGCCTAATTGATGCGCTAAGTATGAGGGACGTTATTTATTTTATGGACATTTGCATAAAGATTTATGAAAGCCTTTACAAAACTTGTCTATACAACATATAATTTGTATAGACAAGTCAAAAAATAGGGAGTGTATGGGATGGCTGTAAAAGTATCAGATGTGCGTGACATTATCGATGCCATTGGCGGTAAAGACAATTTACAAACCGCTACACATTGTGTGACACGCTTACGCTTAGTATTAGAAGATGATAGTAAAGTGAACAAAGACAAATTAGCTGCAAATCCGCTTGTGAAAGGTCAATTTAAGGCAGATAATCAATACCAAATCGTTATTGGTCCAGGCACTGTAGATGAAGCATACAAAGTGTTAGTTAATGAAACAGGAACTACAGAAGCGTCGAAAGATGAAGCTAAAGCGATGGCTGCGAAAAAGGGGAATCCAATCCAGCGCTTAATCAAATTGTTAGGGGATATTTTTATACCGATTTTGCCTGCGATTGTAACAGCAGGTTTACTGTTAGGTATAAACAACGTTTTGACGATGCCACTTTATTCCAAAACGCAGGATGGCTTGGTGGTGCGATTTATGGCTTATTATATGCACCATTAGTCATTACAGGATTACATCATATGTTTTTAGCAGTGGACTTCCAACTGATGGGAAGTAGTATAGGTGGCACATATTTATGGCCGATTGTGGCTATGTCCAATATCGCACAAGGTTCTGCGGCGTTTGGCGCATGGTATGTCTATAAGAAACGTAAGCTTGAGAAAGAACAAAGTTTGGCAGCAACATCAGGGATTTCAGGGTTTTTAGGTGTGACAGAGCCAGCAATGTTTGGTGTGAACTTACCATTAAAATATCCATTTATTGCGGCGATTTTAACATCTATGTGCGTAGGTGCTTTCATTGGGGCATCAGGTGTCATTGGTAGTGTTGGTGTTGGCGGTGTTCCTGCCATTTTATCCATTAAACAACAGTTTTGGGGAGTATACGCGATAGCTACAGTCGTTTCAATGATTGTCCCTTGTATATTAACAATCGTTTTATCTCGATTTAGTCGTGAGAAAACGAAAAAAATGGTAGATGAAAATCTTTAAGTTTAAGGTGGGATCACATTGGTACAACGAGATTGGAAGAAATCGGTTGTGTATCAAATTTATGTAAAATCTTTTAATGATACAACAGGCAATGGTGAAGGGGATTTACAAGGTATTACTGAAAAGTTAGATTATCTAGCGTTTTTGGGTGTGGATTATATATGGCTAACGCCGATATATGATTCGCCAATGAACGATAACGGCTATGATATTCGAGATTATTATCAAATTAATAAGCATTTTGGTAATGAAGCAGATTTAAAAACGCTCATACAAGAAGCACATGATCGAAATATAAAAATCATGTTGGATATTGTTGTCAATCATACGTCAACAGAACATCGATGGTTTCAAGAAGCATTGAAGTCTAAAACGAGTCCATATCGTGATTACTATTTTTTCAAATCTTCAGAAGATGGCCCTCCTACCAATTGGGAATCTAAGTTTGGCGGTAATGCCTGGGCGTATGATTCGACATCTGATGAATATTACTTACATTTATTTGATGTTACACAAGCGGATTTAAATTGGGATAATCCTAAAGTGCGACAAGAAGTGTTTGATATCGTAAATCATTCGATTGATTTAGGTGTGGATGGTTTTCGTTTTGACGTTATCAACTTAATTTCTAAAGGTGAATTTAAAGATTCTGAAGCGATTGGAAAAGAATTTTATACTGATGGACCCCGGGTGCATGATTATTTACATGAATTAAATCGCAATACTTTTGGAGATAAAGGATTAATGACGGTGGGGGAAATGTCATCAACGACGTTAGATCGTTGTATTCAATACACACGTGAAGATCGTCAAGAACTAAGTAGCGTGTTTAACTTTCATCATTTAAAGGTCGATTACAAAAATGGTGAAAAATGGACGGATCAATCATTTGATTTATACCAATTAAAGTCTATCTTAATGGATTGGCAACGTGGCATATATGATGGTGGCGGTTGGAATGCGATATTTTGGTGTAATCATGATCAACCTCGCGTTGTCTCACGCTTTGGTAGTGATGCGAACGAGGCGCTACGACAAAAAAGTGCCAAAACGCTTGCGATAGTGCTGCATATGCTGCAAGGAACGCCTTATATTTACCAAGGGGAAGAAATCGGTATGACCAACCCGCACTTTACATCAATCAAACAATACCGCGATGTGGAGTCTTTAAATGCATATCAAATGATGAAAGATAAGGGAATGGCAGAATCTGACATTTTGACAATTTTAGGTCAGAAATCACGGGATAATTCGAGAACGCCTATGCAATGGGATGCTTCAGCTCATGCAGGATTTACATCGGGCACGCCATGGATTGAAGTGGCACATCATTACCCGACAATTAATGTTGAAGCGGCTTTAGCGGATGAAAATTCCATCTTTTATACGTACCGAGACCTTATTCGTTTACGACATGATCATGACATTATCACATATGGCAATATCGTACCAAAACACATGTCACATCAGGCGCTATTTATTTACGAACGTCATTATAAAGGTGAAGTGTGGCTCATTGTTGCCAATATGACTGGTGATACAGTGACGCTGCCTGATGATATAAATTTAGATGGTCATATTGTGATACAAAATGGTACGATAAATAAAAATGACATTGGTGGCTATAGTGCGATTGTGATCGCAAAAGAAAATGAATAAGAGGCGAGGACGACAATGAAACAAAACAAATTCAAACTGATTTACGAAAATATGCGACGCGCAATATTAGAGGGCGATTACCGTTATGGTGAACGATTGCCGTCTGAACATCAGCTGGTAGAAAACTACAACGTGTCACGTGAAACAGTGCGTAAAAGTTTGAATATGCTCGTATCTGAAGGCATGATTCAAAAGATTCGAGGAAAAGGATCTGTCGTCATTTATCAAGGTGTGACAGAGTTTCCGTTTGCGGATTTAATGAGCTTTAAAGAAGTTAAAAAATATATGAATTTACAACATCAAACCGTTGTCCATACGTTCGAGCGCATCGTTGCAAAAGACGTGCCACATGTCAAACAAGCATTGAAAATTTCAATGGACACGCCATTATGGCATTTTATACGTTATCGTCAAGTTGAAGGCGTCACTAAAATTATCGATGAAGATTATGTGCGTGCCGACATGTTTCCTGATTTAACAGAAGCCATCGTCCAAGAATCTCTCTATGATTATATTGAGAATGTGAAAGGATTTGAAATTAGTTTTTCCAGTAAATCCATTACGTTTGAACCATTTGGACAAATTGAGCGTGAAGCATTTGGGGCGATGACACCAGAATATACGGCGACAGTACGTGGTATTGTACACCTCAAAGATACGACGAAGTTCCAGTATAATATCTCGAAACATATCGCAACAGAGTTTAAATTTATGGATTTTTCACGCCGTCATAAAATATAGGGTAAGTGGATAGGTGTTCTGTTCAATGGTTTGTCAAAGTTAATGTAAGTTAGGGCTTGCATTTGCATAATAGGATATAGTAATATTAATTTTACCGTGCTAAGCGGGGAGGTAGCGGTTCCCTATTCTCGAAAACCGCTTTATGCGAGGCTGAATTCCTTTGTTGCGGATGTGTATTTGTGAAGTCTGCCCAAAGCACGAGGTGTTTGAAGATTTCGGTCCCATGCAATATGAACCCATGAACCATGTCAGGTCCTGACGGAAGCAGCATTAAGTGGATTCTCATATGTGCCGTGGGGTAGCCGAGATTTAGCTATCGACTTTGGTAACGTTTATGATGCATATACAACGCGAAGGTGCACGGTTTTTTATATGCAAATCAATAACATTTATAGATTACAAGGGGCTGGGACATAATTCTCAGCCAAAAAAAGAATCGATTAGGTAAAATCATTTTTACTCAATCGATTCTTTTTATATATTATTTAAAAAAAATAA